>JAJPKI010000155.1 GCA_021323835.1 Verrucomicrobiota bacterium
ACGCGCGTGTGTCCGAGTTTTTTTCCTAAAAGTCCGAGTGGCATAAAATTAAATCGTTAAAAAGTTAAATGGTTATGCCGCGTCAAATTTTGATCGTGATGTCCACGCCGGCAGGCAAATTGAGTTTTTTCAATTCGTCCACGGTCTTGGCGGTCGGGTCGAGAATATCAATGAGCCGCTTGTGCGTGCGTTGCTCGAAAGTTTCCTGTGATTTTTTATCCGAATGCGGCGAACGCTGGACGGTGAAACGTTCCACGCGGGTCGGCAGCGGGATTGGGCCGGCGACGCGCGCGCCAGTGCGTTTGACGGTGTCCGCGATTTCGCGCGCGGACTGGTCTATGACGCGATGGTCATAAGCCTTAAGTCGAATTCTTATGCGTTGTGCAGCCATACAAAGATCAATTGTCTGTTAATGGTTAAACTAAATTTCCGCTTCCAACCTTTTGAAAGCGGGCGCGAAATATAGCAACCAATGAATTTCGCGCAAGGAAAATTTTTTAAAATTTTAGGATTGCATCATCTGCCTTCACGGCCAAAATCCCGATATATGAACGGTTGTTCGTATATTAATAGTTAGGCCGCATTGATGGTATGAAGAACTTTTATGCTTTTATCTGCATGTCAGCCGTGGTGGTTGCCGGTTGTTCGCGTTCTCTGAAGACGAAGTTCTACAACAGCACCGGTCAGACATTGTCGAATGTTGTTATCTCGTGCGAGGGCCGGACAAACCGATTTTCAGTTTTTCCTCCAGGCAGCGAGCTGCATTTGGCTTTTAATCCTCCCATCACCAGCAATTCAAGTCTGATGCTGTCATTTGATAGTGCGACAGAAACAAATGATTTTTTTAACTGTGAAGGTCCTATGGTTGAGAATGTAGCCGATGGTGATTGGCTCTCCGTTAACATTTCCACAAACGGTATCTTCGCCAATTTTATTGGCAAGGGACATATGTTTGATCAGCCATATTGAGGTAACCATGTGGCCTAACACTTCACGGAAACAAACCGCGTTCTTGCCAATTGCGTTTGCATTTTGTGTAATTGCTCGTGCTCAATCAGCAAACGTTAAATCGTCCCGCCAGTTTTTCCGGCATCGGCCTGCACAGCGGCAATCGCGTGAACATGACGATTCTGCCCGCGCCCGCCAATTCCGGCGTGCGATTCCGTCGCGTTGACCTCGCCGACAAACCGGAAATCGAAGCGCGCGTGGAAAATGTTACCGAGACAAATCGCTCCACGACGATTGCCAAAGGAAATGTAAAAGTTCACACCGTCGAACACGTGCTCGCCGCGCTTGCCGGCTTTGGAATTGATAATGCGATTGTGGAATTGGATTCCAACGAGCCGCCGATTGGCGACGGCAGTTCGCGCGAATTTTGCAAAATTATCCAAACCGCCGGAATTACGCCGCAAGCCGAAAAGCGAAATGCGTTCACGCCGACCGAGCCGATTGAAATGGAATCCGGCGAAACGATGATGACGCTGTTTCCCGACGACAATTTCAAAATCACCTGCACGAGCGCCGACCGGCGTGGACGGTTCACGCAATTTTACAGCACGGAAGTGAATCCCAAAAATTGGGAGACGGAATTGTCGCACGCGCGGACGTTTTGTTTCTTCGAAGAAATCGAAGCGCTCATCAAAAATAATTTAATTAAAGGCGGCTGTCTGGAAAATGCCGTCGTGATTCGCGACGACGCGGTGCTGACGACCGAGCCGCTGCGTTATCCCGAAGAATTTGTCCGGCACAAGATGCTCGACATCGTCGGCGATTTATCGCTCGTCGGCCGGCCGATTCACGGACATTTGATGGCGGTCAGGCCGAGTCACGCGGCGAATTGTGAATTTGCCAAATTGATTGTCGCGCAAATGAACCGGCCGCTGCGCGCGGCGCAAGCGTTTGGTCCGCCGCCGGTTGCCGCGCAAAAAAATGACGACAAGAAAAAAGCGCTGCTCGCGCAGATGGAACAGAATGCGCAACTCAACGCCGAGCAGGTGATGCAAATCTTGCCGCATCGTTATCCGTTTTTGCTAGTGGACGGCGTGATGAAAATTGAAGGCAACAAAATCACGGCCTTCAAAAATGTGACGATTAACGAACCATATTTTCAGGGACATTTCCCCGGTCACCCGATTATGCCGGGCGTGCTGCAATTGGAAACCATTGCGCAGGTCGCGGGCATTTTGATGCTGCGACAGGCGGAGAACGCGGGACAAATTGCTTATTTCATGGCGGCGAACGACGTGAAATGGCGCAAACCGGTTTTGCCCGGCGACGTGCTGGTCGTCGAAGTCGAGATGATGAAAATGCGCGGCAAACTCGGCAAAGCCAAAGGCATTTGCAAAGTGGACGACGAAATTGTGAGCGAAGCGGAGGTAACTTTTATGTTACGCGGAGAATAATTATGGTTCATCCAACAGCAATTATTCATCCGAAAGCAAAAATCGGCGCCGGTTGCGAAATCGGACCGTATTGCGTCATCGGCGAAAATGTAATTCTCGGCGAAAAATGCAAACTGCATTCGCATGTCGTTATTGATGGCCATACGAAATTGGGAAATGGAAATGAAATTTTTCCGTTCGCGAGCATTGGATTGAAGACGCAGGATTTGAAGTGGAAAGGCGGAATTACGCGCACAGAAATCGGCGACAATAATACTCTTCGCGAATACGTGACGATTCATTCGGCAACGAGTGATGGCGACGCCACGCGCATCGGCTCGCACAACACCATTCTCGCCTACTCGCACATCGCGCACGATTGCCAGCTCGGCAGCCACATCATCATGTCCAACGCGGCGACGCTCGGCGGCCACGTGATTGTCGAAGACCACGCGGTCATCAGCATTTCGGCGGTGCATCAATTTTGCCGCATCGGAAAACTGGCGATGATTGGCGGCTGCTCAAAAGTGGTGCAGGACGTTCCGCCGTTCATGCTTGCGGACGGAAATCCGGCGGAGACGCGCACGGTCAATAAAGTCGGCATGGAACGGCACGGCATTTCTGATGAAACGCAATCGGCTATTCGTTCGGCGTTCAAAATTTTATTTCGCGAAGGCCTCACGATTCCGAACGCGCTCGCAAAAATCGAAAAGGAATTACCGCAATCGCCGGAGCTTCAACATTTGGTTCAATTTGTTCGCAGCAGTGAGCGCGGCATCAGCAAATGAATCTTGCCATTTGGGTTTTGTGTGATTGAATATTCGCCCGCGCTGGCAGGTTAGCTCAGTTGGTAGAGCAGAGGACTGAAAATCCTTGTGTCCGCGGTTCGATTCCGCGACCTGCCACCACTTCTTCACAAAATTCTCCCGCTCATGGTGAACGAACAACGTAAAAATGGCTGTAGTCCAAATAGCAGCATTTATTGGCTTTAATTCCGTTTCAAAATGCGGCAGAGTTTTTTTATCAGCATGAAACAAATCGCCATTTTATTTTCTTTCGCGTTTATAGCAGCGAATTCCTTCGCGCAGACAAATCAAACTCCGGCAAAATCCGTCGCCATCGAAAATGTCCAGGCCGAGCACGATGCCATTGGCAACGCGCCGATGACCAATTCCACCGCGCACACGATGCATCCCGACGCGCAATGGTATGGCGACGCGGGACTCGGTTTGTTCATTCATTGGGGCATCGCGTCCGTCAAAGGCATCAACATTTCGTGGTCAATGATTGAAGGCCTCGACGGCAAGCCAATGCAAATCACGCCGAACGATTACTGGGCGATGGCCAAAAATTTTAATCCGACCAATTATAATCCCGACAAATGGCTCAAGGCCGCGCGCGACGCCGGCTTCACTTACGCCGTGCTCACCACGCGGCATCATGAAGGTTTTGCGCTTTGGCCGAGCGATTACGGCGATTTCAGCACGAAAAATTACATGGGCGGACGCGACCTCGTGAAAGATTACGTCGAAGCCTGCCGCAAAAACGGTTTGAAGGTCGGACTCTATTACTCGCCGCCCGATTGGTATTTTGAACGCAACACAAAAAATTTCAGCCGCGTGGAAGGTCATAATCTTGGTCCCGACGGCAAGGAGCGCACGACAAAGGCAACTTCCGAACAAATGGCCGCGCAAAAAAAAGCTTACATCGAACTCGTTCGTGGGCAAATCACCGAACTGCTCACGCGCTACGGTAAAATTGATTTGCTGTGGTTCGACGGCAAAATTCCCGGCACGACCGGCGACGACGTGATGACACTTGAAGAAATGCGGAAATTGCAGCCCGGCATTGTCATTGACGGCAGGATGAACGGCCACGGCGATTTCATCACTTACGAACGCAAACTCGACACGACCAAACCCGTCACCGCCTGGGCGGAATTGTGCAATCCGTGGACGTCCGCGTGGCCGTATGTCATCGGAAACAAATCACGCGCCAACGGATTTGTTCTCGGCCAATTTGTCACGTGCCGCTCGCTGAACGTCAATTACCTCCTCGACATCGGCCCGAAACCTGACGGCACGTTACAGGACGAAACTTATTCCAACATGGCCATCGTCGCCGATTGGATGAAAGTAAATGGCGAATCCATTCACGACACCTCACCATTACCGCAGGGTGAATCAGCAAATGTTCCCGCGACGGCGCGTTATCCAAAAGGCACTAATTCCATACTCGCGCGTTATTTATTTGCGCGGCCAGGATTTAAAGACGGCGACGGTGTTTATTTCGGCAACAGCGGCAACGTTTATCCGCAAGATTTATTACCGCCGCAAGACGCAACGCTCACATTTACCAGCACGTTGGGCAAACCGCTTTCAGCCACCCTGCTCCACGACGGCAGTAAATTGGATTTTATTTTCGCAAATGGCGTCACAACCGTGCAATTGCCCGCGTCCAAGCGCACCGACCTCGTGGACGTGGTGAAGCTGGAATATTTTTGGGTCGTGCCGGATTGAGATAAATCTACTGGACAAAACTTTTTGCGGAAATGAAGCGTAGTCAGCCTTTAATAATCGTCGCAATGAAGTTTCGCAAAATGAGGTTGTTCGCAGATAATTATTTCTTAAAAATCCAAAACTGGCGTAACGGCTTTTCATTTGTTAGTCTCCCAGGGTGGAAAATAAGCGCATCGCAACTAAAGTCGGCCTGTTCGTTTTCATCGGGCTGGCGCTCATTGCTTGCGCAGTGATTTTGTTCAGCAAGGGCACGAGTTTTTTTCATGGCACATATAATTTGCGATTGCACGCGACGAACGTCGGAGGACTCAAGCCGCAAGCCAGCGTGTTGCTGGCGGGTGTGCAAGTCGGAAATGTCGCGGACATCCAATTGGCCGACGGCGGCAAGAGCGTCACCATTCTCCTGAAAATTTACAATCGCTTCAAAATTTATCACGACGCGCATTTTGTCATCGAGCAGCAGGGATTTCTCGGCGACAATTACGTTTCCGTGATTCCGGTAAACAATGAGGAGCCTGCGTTGACAAACAACCAAGATGTGGTCTGCCAGGAGCCGTTTAATTTGCAGGAAGTGGCGCGCGGCGCGGCAGGTTTCATCCAACGCATCGATGTGATTGCCAAAAAACTGGACGATTCGGTCAGCGAAATGCAGCGCGACGTTTTGAATGCGCAAACCATGACAAATTTTGCCGCATCGGTGGGAAATATGCGCCTGTTCACCGAGCAGGCGATGGGCGCGGTCAACGACATCAACCAAATCATTAACACCAACGGCGCGCAAATTGGCCTTGCCGTGAGCAACATTTTGCTTATGTCCGGCGACGTGCATGGAATCATTGCGACAAACGGCGAGACGTTCACGGCTTCGATGAAGAACATTGAAACTTCGACGGAGATTTTGACAAATGTGATGATGCAATTGCAATCCGGCAAGGGACTTGCTGGAACAGTCCTGCAAAATCAGGAACTGGCAACCAACGTGCAGGCCATCGCAAACAACCTCGCCGTCGCATCGAGCAATTTAAACAAGCTCGGCTTGTGGGGATTTATGTGGCACAAAGAAAAATCATCGCCGAGTAAACTGGACGGAAAAAAATGAAGCCCATTATCGCCATTCGCGTTTTATTTTTAGGGCTGTGCATCGTCGCGGGTTATGCCATCAGCCAGCGCGAGGAATTTCTTCAAGTCGCGCATAATGGCATCATCGGCATGGTCATGGGTTTTGGTTTCGGCGGGTTGTTGATTGCCGTGGATGAAATGCTCAAAGGATTTTCTTTGCGCGCGTTCACCGCCATCACCTTTGGCCTGGCGCTGGGATTGCTGGTCGCGTGGCTGATTGAAAGCTCCGGCCTCTTTCAAGACGCCGAGCCGCGCCAACTCTGGCTCATCCGTCTCGGACTTTTTCTGGCCTTCGGTTACATCGGCATGGTTCTGGCCATGCGCAGCAACAAGGAAGATTTCTCCCTTATCATTCCTTACGTCCGCTTTTCCCCGCGAAACAAGCCGGACAATTTGCTGTTGCTCGATACCAGTGCCATCATTGACGGACGCATCGCCGATTTGATTGAAACGAATTTGCTCGACGGCCTCATCATTGTGCCGCGGTTTGTGCTCAAGGAATTGCAGCAAATCGCCGATTCAATGGACACCGTGAAACGCGCGCGCGGCCGCCGCGGACTCGAAATGCTCAATCGCATCCAGCGCAGCACGCAAATCGAAGTGCGCATCCACGAAGGCGATTTTCCGGAAGAAACTGAAGTGGACACCAAGCTCGCCCGCCTCGCGCGAAATCTCAATGCGCGGCTCATCACAAATGATTTTAATCTGGCCAAGATTGCCACGCTTCAAAAAGTTCCCTGCATTAATTTGCATGAAGTCACCCGCAGCTTGAAACCTGTCATGCTTCCGGGAGAAATTTTGCAAATTAAAATCGTGCGTGAAGGCAAAGAAAAAGGCCAGGGCATCGGCTATTTGCCGGACGGGACGATGATTGTCATCAACAACGCGCAAACGCGCGTCGGCCAGCAGGTCGAAGTCGAAGTGCAATCTCTTTTGCAAACCGGCGCGGGCGTTATCATCTTTGCCGAAATACGGGCGTCCGCCGCGGCGTAGTAGTTATGGAACTTGTCACGATTTTCAAAGCGTTCAGTCCGGCAGAAGCGCAACTTGTGCGTTCACGACTTGAAGTGGCGGATTTTCACCCGTTCGTCGCCGACGAACTTTCCGCATTCACAACCGAAGGCTATACCGCAGCAATCGGTGGCATTCGCGTGCAGGTTCCGGAAAATGAAGTCGCTGACGCTCGCGAATTTCTCAACGCCAAATGACTTCCAAAAAATTGAAATTACTTCAACGGCTTAAAAAAAAATTGCCGGACGAAATTACTTTAGAACCGCACAAACTTTCTGAATACGCCGGCGATAAATGGTTTGCCGCGCATCAACCCGACGCTGTTGCCCTGCCCCGCTCCACCGCATCCGTTTCAAAAATTTTGCGCTTCGCCAGTGAAAATAAAATCCCCGTCACTGCGCGCGGCGCCGGTTATGGCTATGTCGGCGGTTGCGTGCCGATTCAAGGTGGAATTGTTCTTTCGACTGAACGACTGAACAAAATTTTAGAAATTAATGCGCGCGATTTTGTCGCCGTCGTTCAGCCCGCAGTCATCACCGCCAAACTTCAAGCCGCCGTTGAAAAAAAGAAATTATTTTATCCGCCCGACCCCGCAAGCCGCGCCAACAATTTCATTGGCGGAAACATCGCGACCAATGCCGGCGGTCCGCGCTGTTTGAAATATGGCGTTACACGGGATTACATTTTGGGTCTTGAAGTTGTTTTGGCCGATGGAACGATTATTCGCACCGGCGGACGCACGCACAAAAACAAAACCGG
>JAJPKI010000200.1 GCA_021323835.1 Verrucomicrobiota bacterium
CGAAAAAATGTCTTTCACCGTTTTGCTGCTCATAGTTACTGCTGTGTTTTCCGGTTTCACCGGCTTTGTCATATATTTTGTCAGCCAACTTCCTTTTGCCTGGGCGCGATTTCTCGCCGTCAATTTTTTCCTTTCATTTTTCGCGATTTTGGGCGTGCTGGTTTTGCTTTTCGGCATCATTTGTTTCGATTTGTGGTTGCGTTCCACGCGGGTCATTGCCGTTCCCGGCGAATTGCGCGTCGTCACGCATTGGCTTTTGTTCAAATGGACGAATGCAATTCCCGTTTCGAAAATTATCGAAATCAAAGCCGCGAACAATACGACCGTCGACGACACTTATTATTACGACATCATGGTGCTGACCGAAGGCGACGGGACGAACTGGAAGAATTGGCTGGCCGTAATTTTTTCTTCCAATGAAAAATCGAAAATGCCGGACAATTCACTTACTACAAATGACCTGAAAGTTTTCAGCAGCGGCGGGAAGAAAATTCGGGCAATCACAAATATTATCGGGCAAACCGAAGCCGATTCGATTTTGCAGCAAATAAAACAGGCACTCGGACACAAATAAAATTTCTCGGCAATTTCCACAAATCCGCTACGCTCAAATCAGTCGGTGAGCGCAAAACTCAAAAAGTCGAAGGCGAAAAATTCCGTTCCGCGACGGCTGCGTTCGGAGGTCGAAAAAATTCTCATCACTGAAGAACAAATCGCGCGGCGCATCAAAACTCTTGCGCGCGAAATCGAGCGCGATTTTCGTGGCCACGAACTGGTCGTCGTCTCGCTGCTCAACGGCACGGTGATGTTCCTCGCGGATTTGATTCGCCATTTGAATTTGCCGTTGCGCCTCGATTTCATCGGCGTTTCCAGCTACGGCAGCGGCACTGAATCCGGCGAATTGGTTTTCACCAAGGAATTGCGGCTCGACGTGCAAGGCCGTGATGTGCTGCTGATTGACGACATTCTCGATACCGGCAAAACGATGAGCCACGTGCTGCCAAAAATCCGCGCGCTCAATCCTAGAAAAATCAAAGTCTGCGTGCTGCTCGACAAACCCGAACGCCGCACGCACGACATCGAAGCTGATTACGTTGGCTTTAAGATTCCGGATTTCTTTGTCGTTGGTTACGGGCTTGATTTTGCCGAGCGTTACCGCAATCTGCCGTTCGTCGGTGTGCTGCATCCGCACATTTACAAAGAAGTCAGCAAGCAAATCGTCCAAAAATAATGGAACTCAAACTCATCAGCTTCGTCGGTTGGCTCACGATGCTTGCCTTTGCATGGATGATTTCCTACAACCGCAAAAATTTTCCATGGCGCACCGTAGTTTGGGGATTGGGTTTGCAATTCGCGCTCGCCGTTTTCGTTTTGATAACGCCGTGGGGCGAATCATTCTTTGAATTCGCCGGAAAAATCGTCGGTAAGCTGCGCGACTTCGCAAATGTCGGAACGCAATTTGTTTTCGGTCCGCTCGCCGACAGCAATTCACTCGGTAAAGCCTTTGGCGCCGAACACAGTTTGGTTTTCGCAATCCTCGTCACCGGCACGGTGGTGATTGTCGCGGCATTGTCGTCGCTGTTTTATCACTGGGGAATTTTGCAGCGCGTCGTGCGTGCGTTCGCGTGGGTGATGCGCAAGCTCATGGGCACGAGCGGCAGCGAAACGTTGAGCGCCGCCGCGAATATTTTTATGGGCCAAACCGAAGCGCCGCTCGTCATCCGCCCTTATGTGCCGCGCATGACCAAAAGCGAAATCATGACCATCATGGTTTGCGGCATGGCGCATATTGCCGGCGGCGTCGCGATTGTTTACGCCGCGATGGGCGCGGACGCCGGCTATCCAAAAACCGCCGGACATTTGCTCGCCGCGTCCGTGCTGAATTGTCCCGCCGCGCTGATGATTGCCAAAATCATGCTGCCCGAAACCGAGAAAAGCGAAACCGCCGCCGGCATGCCCGCGTTTGCGCCGCGCACCACGGCCAATTCCATTGACGCCATTTGCCGCGGCGCGGGCGACGGCTTTCAACTTTCCATCAACATCATCGCCATGCTCATCGCGTTCATCGCCATCATCGCGCTGGCGAATTACGTCGTCACGTGGCCGCAAATTCATTTCGGCGCGACCAATCCCGTGACGCTGCAAAAATTTTTCGGCTGGGTGAATTCACCGTTTGCTTTTCTGATGGGTGTGGCGCCGCAGGATTGCTTGAGCGTCGGACAAATTCTCGGCGAACGCATCGTGCTCAACGAATTTGTCGGCTATCTCGATTTGACGAATCCGGCCACGGCCAAAGCGCTCGACCCGCGCAGTTTCACAATTGCGACTTACGCGCTGTGCGGCTTCGCGAATTTTTCCAGCATCGCGATTCAAGTCGGTGGCATTGGCTCGCTCGCGCCCGAACGCCGCAGCGAAATGGCCAAGGTCGGTTTCCGCGCGATGATTGGCGGCCTGCTCGCTGCTTACATGACCGCGAGCCTCGCGGGATTTTTGCTTTAATTTTTTCGGAGGGCGGAGCTCCGCGACGCCCTGATTTTTCCGCAATAGATTCAGTTAGGATTTCACAGAGCTTAACCTTCCAAATTTTTTGACGTCGTAGACCTCCGCCCTCTGAATTGATCAAGTTGCTTCATGCCATTGGATGACATTCATTTCACCTTGAAATGGCCAATCTTCCGGTTTCTTCACAAAATTTTTCTTAATCGGATTTTCCCAAACGTAAAGCCACTTCTGATGGTAACTTTCGCCACTGCGTAATTGGCGGTCAAAGTAATCTGATTGCCAAATCGGCTTTTCATCTGGAAATGGCCAATGTCGCGTGCTTTCGTT
Source organism: Verrucomicrobiota bacterium (assembly GCA_021323835.1). Lineage (GTDB taxonomy): Bacteria > Verrucomicrobiota > Verrucomicrobiia > Limisphaerales > UBA11358 > UBA11358. The sequence goes on from JAJPKI010000200.1 coordinate 2,830, forward strand.
TCGCCAAAACTGCATCCATTGTTTCAGTGGCGTTCGTGGAAATTTTGCCGGCGTGCAAAATAAATGCAAATGGTCGGGCATAACAATCCAGCGTCCAACAGTCCAATGATTGGCATTGCTCCAGCAATTGAGAAGCAATTGAACAATTTCCGGTCGCGCGAGAATTGGTCGACGTTTATTCGCACAAACCGTTACGTATTGAAAAATTGTTTGATTGTGAAATTCCATCGGAGGCAAATGCGGCAAATGTTTTCGTCCCGGTTCTGAATTGGAATTCATGCGCCAAAAATTAAATCGGAGAATCCAGCTCTGCGAGACCAAATTCAATTTTTTAAAATTTGGGCGTCGCGGAGCTCCGCCCTCCGAGATTTACATCCGCGTTAATCCGTGTTTATCTGTGGTTTGGCTATGGCATTTCTTAACGACAATTTTTTGAAACTTAAAGCCGGCTACCTTTTTCCAGAAATCGCCCGGCGCGTAAAAACTTTTTGCGACGCAAATCCCGAAGCCGCGAAAAGATTGATTCGCTGCGGCATCGGCGACGTGACCGAGCCGTTGCCGCCCGCCGTCGTCGCCGCCATGCACAAAGCCGTGGACGAAATGGCGTCGCGCGAGACTTTCAAAGGTTACGGGCCGGAGCAGGGCTACGAATGGCTGCGCGCCGCGATTGCCAAAAATGATTTTCGTGACCGCGGTTGCGACGTGGCCGATGACGAAATTTTTGTCAGCGACGGCACGAAATGCGACACGGGAAACATTTTGGACATTCTCGGCGGCAAAAATAAAATCGCCATCAGCGACCCCGTTTATCCGGTTTACGTGGACACCAATGTCATGGCCGGCCACACCGGCGAGGCGAACGAAGCGGGCGCGTTTTCGAAACTGGTTTATTTGCCGTGCAAACCGTCGAACGGTTTCATTCCTGAACCGCCGAAAAAGCACGTGGACGTAATTTATCTTTGCTCGCCAAACAATCCGACCGGCGCGGCGGCGAATCGTCCGCAGCTTGAAGCGTGGGTGAAATACGCGCTCGAAAATAAATCCGTAATTTTGTTCGACGCGGCGTATGAGGCTTACATCACCGACGCGAATCTGCCGCATTCGATTTACGAAATTCCCGGCGCGCGCGATTGCGCGATTGAATTCCGCAGCTTCTCGAAAAACGGCGGCTTCACCGGCACGCGCTGCGCTTACACCGTGGTTCCTAAATCACTGAATGCGCAAACGAAATCCGGCGAATTTAAACCGTTGCATCCGCTTTGGGCGCGTCGGCAGACGACAAAATTCAACGGCGTGAGTTACGTGATTCAACGCGCCGCCGAAGCGTTGTATTCGCCGGAAGGCAAACAGCAAGTGCGCGCGCTCATCGAACATTATCTCGGCAACGCAAAAATTTTGCGCGAAGGCGCGAAGAAAGCCGGTCTGAAAGTTTTTGGCGGCGTCAATGCGCCTTACATTTGGGTGCGCACGCCGAAAGATGTCACGAGCTGGCAAGCGTTTGATAAAATTTTGGGCGCAGCGAACGTGGTCATCACGCCCGGCAGCGGATTTGGTTCGCGCGGCGAAGGATATTTTCGCATCAGCGCGTTCAACAGCCGCGCCAACGCCGAAGAAGTCGCGCGTCGTCTGCACACATTGAAGTGGTGAGCTGAAATTGGTGGGGCGAGGCTCCTGACGAGCCGTGTCTGATAATTTCTTCGGCTCGCGAGGACGCTCGCCCCATCGCGAAATTGTTTTGACGCGCTTTCATTTCCGTTTGTCACAAATTCGTTTGAACCTTTTCTCGCTTCGCGCATTCCACTTGTTGAAAATGCCGGTAATGGCCGAGAGCGAACAATTGCCCGTGCAGCCAGCCCGCGAAGGAAGTCCGGCGGCCTGGGACGCGCTTTTCCGCCGCTACCAATTACCGCTTTACGTTTATGTTTTTGAATTGGTCCGCAACGAGCAAACGAGTCTCGACGTCGTGCAGGAAACGTTTATCGCTGCCGTCAAACACATCGACAGCCTGCGCGACGATGAAAAATTCGGAAGCTGGCTCTTTGGCATCGCGTATCAAAAAATTATTCAACTCTGGCGCAAACGCGGCGGCAAAGAATTGTTGCTCGATGAAATTCCAGAATCGCCGAATGAATTTGATGATGCGCCGGACGATTTGCTCATCCGCCGCGAGCAGGAAGCTGAATTTATGAATTTGTTGAACCAATTGCCATTGCCGCAACGTTCGGTGTTGCTGTTGCATTTCGTTGAGGAATTTTCACTCGACGAAATTGCACGCATTACCGAAACGCAAATCGGCACCGTCAAATCGCGTTTGCACTACGCAAAGAAGTCGTTGCGAAAATTATTGGAGAGGAAAAATGAAAACGCCGCGTGAAATTTTATTGGAACGACATAAAAACGTCGCGCCGAAATTGGATGCGATTCGTTGCGAATGCGTAGGACAGGCTTCCAGCCTGTCTCGAAATAAAATGTCAGAAACAGGCAAGATGCCTGTCCTACTTTTGGTTTGGCGCGAATTGATTTTTCCGAGCCGCCGCATTTGGACGAGCCTCGCCGCGATTTGGATTTTTATTTTCATTGTCAATTTTTCCATGCGTGACCGTTCGGAAGTCGCGCTGGCGAAAATTGCCGCGCCATCTTCACAAATGATTTTGGCGCAGGAACGATTACTTGCGGAGTTGACTGAAACCGAACCGCGCATTGCCGAACCAGCGAAAACATTTTCGCCGCGTCCAAGCAGTGAACGGAAAATTCAAATCGTGACGACATGAGCGAAACGCCTAAAACCAAATCAGGCTGGCGATGGATTCGCCGGATTTTAATTGGGCTGGCAGTTCTTGCCACACTTGTCGCCGCGCTTTACACGGAAGAAGACTGGCGCGGCAAACGCGCGTGGGAAAATTTCAAACGCGAATACGAAGCCAAAGGCGAAAAATTTGACTGGCACGCGTTTGTGCCGCCGTCCGTGCCAAATGATGAAAATTTTTTCACCGCGCCAGTTTTTACAAATATTCTTAAAAATGAATTGGTGATGTCGCCTTATGGCAATGACGGCGGGCCGGAATTTCCACCGCTCAAAGATACGCATGCTGATGAAACCGGTTATTTAGGCGCCGAAGGCAGGACGCGAATCGTGGATTTAAAAATTTGGCAGGCCTATTATCGCAATCCGACAAATCTTCACGCCGTCGTTGACGAAGTTATGACCAATGGCGAATTCGTGGAACAAACCAATTACTTCAACCATGTTGCCGATAATTTCCCCATCGCGCCGCAGCCGCAAACGCCGGCGAAAGATGTTTTGCTCGCGTTGAGCAAATACGATTCGGCGATTGAACAATTGCGCGAGGCAAGCAAGCGGCCTTACGCTAACATTCCGTTGAATTACGAAGATGGTTTTGAAGCGGCTGGAACGTTGTTTCCGTATTTGGCCGACCTTAAACGGTGCGTGCAAACGCTGCAATTGCGCGTCGATGCGGAATTGGCGGACGGCCAAAGTGAAAAAGCGTTGGAAGATATAAAATTGTCTTTGTATTTGAACCACTCGCTGCGCAATTCGCCATTTTTGATTTCATCGCTGGTGCGGATTGCGATTGTCGCAATTAATCTGCAACCGATTTGGCAAGGATTGAAGGAACACAAATGGTCGGACGAACAACTCGCAACGCTCGACAGTGAATTGGCGAAAATGGATTTTCTTGCCGATTACGAATTTGCCATGCGCGGCGAACGCAATTTTGCCATTGCATCATTTGAAGACCAACGGCGCAGCGGAAAAATGATTTACTCCGTCGAGAATGGCATGGCTACGAACAACATGGCGTTGATGCCGAATTCATTTTTCTATCAAAATGAATTTGAATTTGCGCGAATGAATCAGGAATGGGTCTTACCGATTGTGGATACAAATTCGCGGACGGTTTCGCCGGAATTATGGCAGTTACTCAAATCAAATGTGGCCGCTGAATCAAAACATTATTCACTCTACAAAGTTCAGGCGTTGGCGGTGATGCCTGCTGTCGGCGCATCGGCGAGAAAATTTTCGGCCGTTCAATCGTCAATTGATTTGGCGCGAGTTGCTTGCGCGCTGGAACGTTACCGTCTGGCGCACGGCGAATATCCCGAAACCCTCGATGCCCTCGCGCCGCAATTTATCGCGCAAGTGCCGCATGACATCATTGGCGGTCAGTCGTTGCATTACAAACGCACGGACGATGGAAAATTTTTGCTTTATTCCGTCGGCTGGAATGAAAAGGACGATGGCGGAGAAATTGCTTTCAGAAAAAGCGGCTACGTAGTTGACCCGGACAACGGCGATTGGGTTTGGAAAAATTAAACCGCTTCCTGCCCGCCACCGTCTGCGCCGGTGCCGTCCAAATCAATCAAAATGTCGCGCGGCTCGGCGCCTTTGCTCGGGCCTACGATGCCGCGATTTTCCAATTCGTCCATGATGCGTGCGGCGCGCGTGTAGCCGAGTCGCAGGCGGCGTTGCATCAGTGAGACGCTGGCTTTTTGTTCGGTGCGGATGACTTCGATGCATTGCTGGACAATTTCTTCGTCTTCATCAATGCCACTTTCAATTCCCGCGCCGGGCGACGGCTTGGAAAGTTGCTGGTGAATTTCCACGTCGTAATTCGGTTTGCCCTGCTTGGCGATGAATTCAACGATAGAATTGATTTCCTGGTCGGTAATCAGCGCGCCTTGAGCACGAATCAATTTCGCCGAGCCGGGCGGCAAATACAGCATGTCGCCTTTGCCGAGCAATTTGTCCGCGCCCATCGCGTCGAGAATCGTGCGCGAATCCACTTTGGCCGCCACTTGAAAAGCAATACGCGCCGGAATGTTCGCCTTGATGACGCCGGTGATGACGTCCACGCTCGGGCGTTGCGTCGCAACGATGCAATGAATTCCAGCCGCTCGCGCCATTTGCGTGATGCGCGCGATGGCCATTTCCACGTCGGCAGGCGCAACGAGCATCAAATCGGCGAGCTCATCAATAATCACAACGATGTAGGAAAGTTTTTCGGGAATGACGATATCGTCGTCGCGCGGCACGACAATTTCCTCATCTACTTCCACGGCAAATCCTTCCGCGCCCGGCTCGACTTTTTCTTTTTTCGCCGTCAGCGGTAATTCAGGTTCTTGCGGAACGAGTTTTTTATTTGGCCGTCCGTTGAACGTGCCGATGTTGCGGCAGCCGCAGCGCGCAAAAATTTGATAGCGCTTTTCCATTTCGCTGACGACCCAGCGCAACGCGAGCAAAACTTTTTTCGGGTCGGTCACGACGGGCACGACGAGATGCGGTAGCGCGTTGTATTGCTGAAGCTCGACAACTTTCGGGTCAATCATCACGAAGCGCAATTGGTCGGGCGAAAATCGGTAGAGCAGGGACGCGATGATGGAATTGATGCAAACGGATTTGCCGGAGCCGGTGCTGCCGGCGATGAGCAAATGCGGCATTTCGGTCAAATCGGCGATGATGGGATGGCCGTAGACATCTTTGCCGAGCGCGATGGGAACTTTGGCTTTGGAATTACGCCATTCGTCCGACTCGAACAAATCGCGCATGATGACTTTTGTCTTAATTGCGTTCGGCACTTCGACCCCGACGGACGATTTTCCGGGAACGGGCGCGAGAATGTGAATGCGCTCGGCTTTCAACGCGGCGGCGATATTGTTCGACAGCGCGGTGATTTTTTCCAGCTTCACACCCGGCGCGGGATGCAATTCGTAGCGCGTAATCGTTGGGCCCTTAGTGATGTCGCCGAGCGAAACTTCGATGTCGAATTGCGCGAGTGTTTGTTGCATGAGCCGCGCGTTGGCCATGAGTTCCTCTTTCGACTCGGTCGGCTTGACGTTCGGGTCGGGATGCTGGAGAAAATCCATCGAAGGCAATTGATAATTTCCAATCATCGGCGTTTGCGCGACGGTGATGGGCTTCGGCTTTTTCGGTTTGAGCTTCGGTTTCGCAGGCGCGGAACCGTCGGCAATCGTTATGACCGGCTCGGCTTTTTCTTCCGCAGGTATTTCCGTCTCGGATTTTTCGGCGACAGCCGTTTCGGCTTTTGCCTCCGCCAATTCTTTTTCGGTGGATTTTTTTTCTCCCGTTTTTTCCGGCGCATTGGATTTTCTGCCGATAATTTCTTCCGTCGTCGCCGCCGCGGAAATTTCTTTGGCCGGAATCACTTCGCCTTCGTCGGGCGGAGCAATGGGAGTCGTTGGCGCGCCCGGCAAAGTGGTTTTGCGGACTTTCGGGCCGGATTTGTTGAACTGTGGAATGCTCAAATCGCGCACGGTGGGTTCGGGCACGGGCAATCCATCAGCACCGAGGCCGGAACGACTGACTTCTTCCTGCAATTTTTTCGCTTGTCTCTCCAATTCACGTTTGCGGCGGTCGAGAACAATTTCTTCTTCGGATTTTTCAAGTTCGTCTTCAATGACAGATTTACCCGGTTTTTCTTTTTGCAAAAATGTGCGAACCCAAACGCCGAGATGAAAATTTGTCAGAAAGAGCAAGCTGATTAAACCGAGCGTTGTGTAAATGATGAGGGCGCCAACCGGACCGAGCAGCGAAAGGCCGCATAACCAGTGTGGATATTTGCCGTAAGTAAGATAGCCAACCCAACCGCCTGCGCTTAACGTGCCGATATTATCGTGAAGTTGAACGTGTTTTTCATGGTCGGCCGGGTCAAAAACATAAAGTAGTCCTGTTAGCGAAACCAATAACATGATCGACCACAATAACGACCACCGAAGCCGTTCGCGGACGTAGCTCAAAAAATCCATCAAATAGGCCGCGCCGAAAAACGCCAATAACGGCGGCACGAGATACGCGACGACGCCAAATGGCAAAAAAATTATCCACGCCAGATATGCGCCGAACGGGCCGATGAGATTATGCACCGATTGGTCAGGCGGAAATGTGATTTGGGAAATTTCGCCGCGATTGAAAGTGATTTGCGCGAGAAGAATCAGCAGCGCGGCTCCAAGCAGCGCAACGCCAATGACATCGTGAAGGCCGTGGTGAGAATCTGACGTCTTGCGTGACATTTGTTAGCGCGAGATTAGCAATTCAGCGCGGCGAATACAAAGTTGAAAATGAATTCCAATTAAGATTGGCAGGTCGAGAGCCCTCTCGAGCCTGACTAAAATTTGAAATGGCCTCGACAGAGTCTCACCCCACCGTTGAAATCAGCTTGCAAAATGGCAGTGAAAAATTAAAATGAAAATCCACTTGTGCGCGGTTAGCTCAGTGGTAGAGCACCACATTGACACTGTGGGGGTCAAAGGTTCGAACCCTTTATCGCGCACCATTCAGTATTTTGGGGATTTGCGTCGCAGAGCGACGACGACCCGTTCAGAGTTGAGACTTGCCGAGAAGCAAATAATGACGCGGTGAAATCGTAAGGTTCGGAAAAAGAAAATGAAACGGTTTTGCGCGAAAGAAGGCGGTTCGTTCCAACTTTGTGCACAAGTTGCGAAATCTCCTGCGGAGATTTTTCCGTCTGCATTTTTCGCGCCATTTCCAAGGAGTTTATGAACTCCTTGGCAGGTTCGTTCCAGTAACTTGAACCCTCGGTCTCAATCCGCTTCTTTTCCTGCTTCAAGCGGGTTTTTTCGGAAATCAAGTCCGCCGTCATCGCTTGGTAGCTTTCCTCGTCAATGCGCTCGTCGAGGTAGCCGCGGGTGAGCTTGTTCAGCTTTCTTTTTGGTGTTTGGGCAATGTGCCGTAACCATCACGGCACAAAAATGGAAGTCATTCCTCAAAATGAGGCGAACGGGAAAGGCTCTGTTGCTATTTTTTAGTGGCATATGTTCCTGTCAGTTCGCGGCTTGCAAAATACCTGCCCGAGGGGGGGCGCGTAACTATCGCAGCCTCGCCGAGACCTTCGCCCGCTCCGTCGCGAGCGATACGAGAATTATCTGCCCTTCCTCCAACGCCCGGCCTAAATCAAGCGATACATTCGGCTGGCCGAACATCGAGCGCATGGTCTGGTTGCGGATGAACCGCTGCAAGCGGTTCACCGTGCTGCCGATCTGCGATTCAAAATCCTTTGCGTTGAGCGTGTCGGCGAACTGCCAGTCTTGTCGCGCCGGTCTGTCCTTCAAGTCGGACGTCATGGCGTAGCGGACTTGCTTCGCCACGCGATCGGTCAAGTGCTCGGCCTCGACGAGCGTGAGTTTCTTTTCATAGAGGGCGCGAATGACGTTGCCGGCCCAACGGGCGAAAAGCGGCGTCTGATTCGTTCCGCCCTGGCCCCACACATACGCCATCGCGTCGGTGATGTTGTCCACGAGCACGGCGGGGTCGGCCATTTCGCGCTGCCGGAGCAAATTGTATGAGACGATCCAATCGTCGCGCCGCAAATCAATCGGAACGATTGGCACATTGATGATTTTTTCGTTCCATGCCAACCATTCGATGATGCTGTCATACAGCGAGCCGTGCGGGTCGAGGACAATCATGCCGCATTTGCTCTTGTGCCAATTCTTAATATCCTGCCGGATGAGATTTTCGAGAAATTTCGATTTACCAGTGCCTGTGCCGCCGCAGCAATACAGATGCTTGTCGCGCTCGGTGCGAGAGAAGCCGAGCGTCGCGTTCCGTCCCGCGAGTTGGCCGAGAATGAGATCGTTACCGGGACGTTGGCGCATAACGAAGAATGAAGAAATGTTATTTTAGTCCGCAACCGGCGATTGTTTTGAACTTACTTCGTAAGATGACTTGTCTTTTTTTACAAATGCAAAATCATGGTCTAATGCTGCGCGAGTTTGGAAAGTTGCCCAAGCCGCCAGTATTGCGGCTGCCGTCGTAGATTCTAATCTGCCAATACGGCGTAAAGGAAAATACAAGCTGTTAGATGTGATTACGCCCTCAAGTTTTGATGCATGTTTTCCCATCCCAAGGCTTAATTTTTGGACCGGCTTGTTCTTAGGGAAAATAATACAGTTAGGCTCATCGGCTTCGTAAAGGACAGATTTCTTGCTAAAATAGGTTCGGAGATACTCAATTAAGCTGCACCATTCCGCCTCGCCGTCACGACGACGTAATTCTTTTTACCTTTGCGGAGTAAAATATGTTTTCCGAAAAGCAAATCATTTGAAGTTACCGAACGCGTTGCGCTGGCTTCACGGACGTTATTGATATTTACGCCGCCACCTTCAATGTCTTTTCGCGCCTGACCTTTTGATTGACAAAGTCCTGCGTGAACCAAAAGTTCAACGAGTGGAATTCCCGCGCCGTCCAATTTTGATTTCTCAATTTCTTTCGTCGGAACCTCACCAGCAATTTCATTAAAATCTTCTTCCGAAATTTTTTCTACACTCCCACCAAACAGAACATCGCTCGCAAGCATTACGCCAACAGTGGCATTATCGCCGTGGATTAAATGGCAGACTTCTTTTGCCAAGGCTTTATGCGCTATGCGCGCGCCGGGATTTTCCGTGTGCTGTTTTTCCAGCGATTCAATTTCTTCACGCGACAAAAACGTGAAAAATTTCAAATAACGAATGACATCGCGGTCGTCTGTGTTAATCCAAAATTGATAAAATTTGTAAACGCTCGTGCGTTTTGGGTCGAGCCAGATTGCGCCCGCTTCCGTTTTTCCGAATTTTGTCCCGTCAGCATTCGTGATAAGCGGAAGCGTGAGACCAAAAACCGTTTTACCCAATTTTTTCCGGCACAAATCAATTCCCGCTGTGATGTTGCCCCACTGGTCGCTGCCGCCGATTTGCAGTTCGCAATTCTGGTCGCGCGCGAGCACCATGAAATCGAACGCTTGCAGCAGCATGTAACTGAATTCCGTGTAGCTGATGCCGACTTCGCGGTCTTCCATGCGGGCGCGGACGCTTTCCTTGGCAACCATTTGGTTGACGGAAAAATGTTTTCCGATGTCGCGCAGAAAATCCAAATAAGAAATGTTTTGCGTCCACGAAGCGTTGTCCACAAGCCGCGCCGGATTTTTTTTGGTTTCAAAATCTAACAGCTTGGCCAATTGAACTTTTACGCTCGCGATGTTGCGGTCGAGAATTTCTTTTGTGAGCAATTGCCGCTCCTGCGTTTTCCCGCTCGGGTCGCCGATGCTGCCGGTCGCGCCACCGGCAACGGCGATTGGAAAATGTCCGAGCAGTTGGAAACGTCGCAGCGCGAGCAAGGGAACAAGATTTCCGACATGCAGCGAATCCGCCGTCGGGTCAAAGCCGCAATAAAGCGTGATGGGCGCGGAAATTTTTTTCGTTAATTCCGTTTCGTCCGTGCAATCGGCGACGAGGCCGCGCCATTTCAATTCTTCCAAAATGCTCACGCGCGAAGGTTAAATCGGCTGGAGACAATTGCCAATTTCCAATTCGTGGAGAATTGGGACTTACTTCAGCAATTCTTCCGCAATCAGCACGGCATTGAGCGCCGCGCCGCGAAGCAATTGGTCACCGCTCACCCAAAAGCACAAACCGTTGTCCAGCGCGCAATCTTTGCGCACACGGCCGACTTCGCAATTGTCTTTCTCGCTCGTGAACAGCGGCATTGGATATTTTTTATTTTCCGGCTCGTCAACGACGTCAAGGCCCGGCGCTTTTTTCAAAACGGCGCGCGCGGCTTCGACGCTCACGGGCTTTTCAAATTCCGCGCTCACGGCGACCGAATGCGAGCGATATACCGGCACGCGCACGCACGTCACGCTCGCGCGAAAATTCGGATGGTGCATGATTTTGCGTCCCTCGTTTTCCATCTTCATTTCCTCTTTCGTGTAACCCGTCGGCAAAAATGAATCCACCTGCGGCAGCACGTTGAACGCGATTTGATGCGGATAAACTTCCTTCGTTGCCGGCTTGCCGGAAACGATTTCGTTCACCTGCCGTTTCAATTCTTCAATCGCCTTCGCACCCGTGCCGCTGACAGCTTGATAGCTCGACGCAAAAATGCGGCTGACCGTAAATGCTTTGTGCAATGGATAAAGCGCCATCAAAGTAATCGCCGTCGTGCAATTCGGATTGGCGATGATGCCCTTGTGCGATTTCACGTCGCTGGCGTTGATTTCGGGAATCACGAGCGGAACGTCCGGGTCTTGACGGAACGCGCTGGAATTGTCCACGACCACACAACCGGCTTTGGCCGCGATGGGCGCAAATTCTTTCGAGATACTCCCGCCCGCACTGAAGAGCGCGATGTCAATGCCCTTGAACGAATCCTTGGTCAATTCGGTGACGGTAATTTCCTGTCCGCGAAATTTTAATTTCTTGCCGACCGAGCGCGCCGAAGCCAGCAACGTCAGTTTGCTCACCGGAAAATTTCTTTTTTCCAGCGTCTTAATCATTTCGATGCCGACGGCGCCGGTGGCACCGACGACGGCTACATGCGGATTGCGATTCATAAAAGGCCGAACAGTGTAGCTGAAAAATCGCGACCGTCAATTCGGCCACATTTCGCGCGGAATTAAAATTCATTCCAAACGATTCAATCATTTCGCCATTGAAAATAATTCCCACATCGAACGGTATTTGATTAGCCTTTGGACGTGGAAATCTTGACGACAGATGACGGAAAACAGAAGTCGGACGTCGGAAATCGGACCTCCGATTTGCGCAGCTTCTGGCTCATGTTCGTCGTGGAATTCCAAAATGCGTTCAGCGACAACGTGCTTCGGTGGCTTGTCACGTTCATGATCATCGGCATGAGTTTTTCGGTGGAAAAGCGCGACAGCCTCGTGCCGTTCGTTGGCGATGTGTTCGCGCTGCCGTTCGTTTTATTTTCCATGCTGGGAGGATTTTTCGCCGACCGTTTCAGCAAACGCAATGTCGCCGTCGCCGTCAAATGCGCCGAACTTGGCATTATGTCCGTCGTCACGCTTGGTCTGTGGCTGGCCAACATACCGCTGATGTTGACAGGCGTTTTCCTGATGAGCACGCATAGCGCCATTTTTGGCCCGACGAAATACGGAATGTTGCCGGAATTGTTGCCGGAAAAAAAATTGTCGTGGGGCAATGGCATTTTCGGGCTTGGCACTTTTTCCGCCGCCATCACAGGAACGATTCTCGCCGGCTGGCTCTCGGATACGTTCGGCAAAACGCAAATCTGGTCCGGTGGCATTCTCATCGGGCTGGCGTTGTTCGGATTGTCGCTTTGCCTCTTCGTCACGAAACTGCCTGCAGCCGATCCGCAAAAAAAATTCCGCGCAAATTTTCTGGGCGATTTTTGGTCTCAGCTCAAAGCCATCCGCCGGGACCGCGTTTTATTTCTCGGCGTCATCGGCAATACGTTTCTTTCTTTTCTGGCGATGTTGTTGCAATTGACGGTGGTTTTTTATGGCAAAGACGTTTTCCATTTCGATGACCGGCACAGCGGATATTTACAAGGCGGGTTGCTCATAGGCGTCGGCGCGGGCAGTCTGGCTGCGGGATTTCTCTCCGGCGGAAAAATCGAATATGGCCTGATACCACTCGGCATGGCGGGATTGACCATTTTTGCCGGATTGCTCGCCCACACCGGCTTTGGGGTAGCTGCCTTCTCGGTGTGCCTTGGCCTGCTC
>JAJPKI010000311.1 GCA_021323835.1 Verrucomicrobiota bacterium
CAAGCGACGCCGGAACTTTTCAATTTACCGGAAATATTTTTCACACCGCCGGCACACAATCGCTCACAGCGACCGACGTCAATTCCAATACCCTCACCGGCACGCAATCCGGCATAATCATCAACAGCGGAACAGTCACCAAATTAATCTTCAGCACACAACCTGCAGGAGCGGTTTATAAAACGGCTTTTACCACGCAGCCCATCGTGCGAACGGTAGATGCTTTCGGCAATCTCTCCACCAATGGCCTAACCGCCAGCTTGACATTATCACTTGCGTTGACCACCGGCTCCGGTTCATTGGTTGGCGCGACGAACATTGATATCGGCACAACGCACAGCACCGGCGTTGCAACATTTTCCGGATTGCAAATTAACAAGGCGGAAAATGGAGATGTGTTGACGGCGAACGCAACCGGTTTTACCAGCACGAATAGCAGCGCCTTCAATGTTGGCACAGCCATTTTAACCGTCACCGCCACCGGCATGAATAAAATTTATGACGGCGCAACTAATGCTACCATCACGCTGTCCGATAATAAATTTTCAGGCGACACGATTACCGACAATTACACCGCCGCAAATTTTGCGAATAAAAATGTCGGCACAAATAAAACCGTGACCGTTACTGGCATTTCCATTACCGGAGCCAGTGCTGCCAATTACTCGCTGGCTTCCACGACGGCCACCACAACCGCAAATATCACATCCGCTTCGCTCACCGTCACGGCCAATAATACCAACCGCGTCTTTGGCGCGGCGAATCCGGCATTTACTGCCAGCTACAGTGGATTTGCGAGTGGAGACAATCCCGGCGTTTTGAGCGGCACTTCCACTTTCGGCACGATTGCAAACACAACGAGCAATGTCGGCATCTACACAATCACTGTCACCAACGGCACACTGAGCGCAACGAATTATTCCTTCACCTTCGTCAACGGTCAGTTGACCATCACGCAAGCCTCTACGACAAACGTCGTTTCCGTTGCTGCAAACCCCTCGCCAACGGGTTCGAATGTGACGTTGACCGCAACCCTTTCCGCCATCGCCCCCGGCGCCGGCACACCGACGGGCACAATTCAATTTCTTGCCGACGGCTCGGCCATCGGTTCACCCGCGCTATTGACCAGCGGCGTTGCTAATCTCACAATTGCGTCGCTCGCGCACGGCAGTCATTTAATTTCCGCGCAATACGCCGGCGATGGAAATTTTTTCGGCAGCACAAATAATCTTTCACAGAGTTTGCTCATAAACCTTTCGCCAACAGCAGGAACATTTACGCTGACCACAACGGAAAATATTTCTGCAACTATTGCCGCTGCGAAATTGGCCGGCGTTGGCAAAGATGCCGACCACGATGCCCTTTCCGTGACGGCGGTAAATTCCAGCAGCGCGCACAGTGGAACCGTTTCGCTCGCAAGCGGAACAATTACTTACTTGCCGCCGACAAATTATATTGGCGCCGATAGTTTTACCTACACGCTTGCCGATTCTTTTGGCGCAACGACAAACGGCACGGTGAACGTGACGGTAAACGCCCCGGGAAGCGGCCAAACGCCGAACATCACTTCGTTCACCATGCAGCAGGATGGTTCTGCGAAAATTAAATTTTCAGGAATCCCCGGCAAGAATTATCTCATCCAGGCCACGACCAACATCGCGCCGCCGAATTGGATTACGATTGCAACCAACACCGCCGCGACCAATGGCATTATCATCTTCATTGACACCAACGCGCTGAATTTCCCGAGCCGCTACTACCGCACCGCCAAGCCGTAAAACTTATAGCGGCTACGGGGAAGATTTCACTACACCGGAGAAATCATTTTCTCCGGCGAATTTTTTTAACGCCTCGAAGTCTTGCGGTCCTAAAATGGCGTGCTGAATCACGCCGTTTCGGTCAATTATCATCGTCACCGGAATTTTCTGAATATCCTGATACGGCGACGGAACATTTTTCAATTGCGCCAGCGGATAATTGATGCCATTTCGTTGCGCAAAAGTTTTTTGCGTCGCATCATCTTCGGTGCTGAAACCGAGAATCACCAAATTCGTTGGCGAAGTTTCCGCGCGTAATTTGATGAAATTAGGCAATTCTTGCTGGCATGGCACACACCACGTCGCCCAGAAATTCAAAATCACGCGCTTGCCTCTCAAATCAGCGAGATGAATTGCTTGTCCATCGAGATTGGTCACCGTGAAATCCGGCGCGCGAACGCCTTCCCACGTCAGCAACATCTTCTGCTCTTCGTCCAGCGGCGGGTTGGAAAAATAATAAAATGCTTCGACCGCGAGCAACGCAATCACGACAGCCAGCAACGTCAGAACAATGCGAAGTTTTTTCTGCAACGAATTTTTCGATTCGGCGCTCATTTAAATGAAAAAGGCTAGCGCAGGTTTCTGGTTTGCTCAATTCGCAGATTGAATTTTGCCGCACTCCTCACAGAGCAGCCGGTGTAATAGTTTTTATTGGCTGACCTGTTGGCAATTCATCTGACAACAAGTCGGGATCAAAATTTTTTCCTTTTAGAAGATATTTCGCCTTCCGCGTTGCTTCTTCCAACGAATCACCACATTTCATGCAAGCCTTGATAATTTTCTCTCGAGTTTTTTCGCGCCTATATTTCATTTGCGTCTTTGTTGCGAATGGTTCTTCAACAAATCCGTCAATGTCTTTGCTATTATGCTTTGGCTTGAGAAGTGCAATGAAATGTCGTTCGGGTGTATCCAGTTCTCCATCGAATGGAATATAAAACACTTTGTCAAAAATTTTATCTAGCCCATGCTCCGCAATTCGGACAAGAACACTCCTAATTGATTGTCCTACATAAACACATTCTTTGCCATCCATTAGAAAATATAGCCCTCTTTCTTTTTTCGGAGGATAGAAGACCCTGACCATGTGCGCATACTTGTAAAGGCAGCTAGGAATATTTGTCAAATCCCCAGCAGGTTCATTGACAACATCTAGCATCTGTTTCCGCATTTTTTGAACCGTTTTAGCTTTTACAAATTGAGCATACTCTTTTTTTGCTTCGGCTAGACTTTTTCCGTAAAGCCGCAGTGTTGTCCGCTTGCCTCGAATGAACGGTCGATAATAAAACCTTCCAGAATCTGGATGCTTATAGATACTTTTAGTTACAGATATCAGCTTCATTGGGAGACTATTTCACGACGACGGTAAAATTCTTACCGCATTTATGCAACGACCGCAAATCGTCGGATGTTCGGCGTTTTGGCCAATGTCCGTCTCCCAATGCCAGCAGCGCTCGCATTTTTGGCCGTCGGCTTTGGAAACTAAATATGAAATTGGTTCACCGACTTTTATTTTCAGGTCCGAAACATTTAAAAGTTCGCGCAGTAAATCTTTATCGGAAACGTGATTCTGAGCTTGGGAAATAGTGATTTCAATTTTCGCGTCCAAAGCTTTGCCAATTTTCTTTTCTTGGCGGGCTTTTTCTAATTCAGGCAAAAGCGTTTCGCGCCACTGTTTGAGCCAATGCCATTTACCATGTTCATCTGGGTCTAAAGTAAACGTGTTTTGCTTGAATTCGCTTTTATGAACCGAATCGGTCATTTTCCCCGGCACAAATTCCCACGCTTCATCCGCCGTGAACGCCAAAATCGGCGCAAGCATTTTACACAAACCGGTCCCGAGCTTATGTAGGGCCGTCTGCGTTGAGCGGCGGCGCGGCGAATTCGCGGCGTCCGTGTAAAGCCGGTCTTTGATGACGTCGTGGTAAATGGAAGACAATTCAACGGCAATAAATTGGCTGACTTTCTGATAAACGACGTGAAATTCAAATTTGTCGTAAGCCTCGATGACTTCTTTTTCGAGCTTCGAAAATTCGCCGAGAATCCAGCGGTCAAGTCCGGTCAATTTGTCGTCTGCGACGGAATTTTTCGACGGCTCGAAATCGTAAAGGTTTGAAAGTTGGTAGCGCAACGCATTGCGGATGCCGCGATACGTTTCGGCCACTTTGTTGATGCGTTCTTCGCTCACGACGATGTCGTTGCGAAAATCCTGCGACGCGACCCACAGCCGCACGATGTCCGCGCCGTATTTTTTCACGTAGGCTTCGGCGGTCTGCGGTTTTTCGTAAGCGCCCTGCTTGCTCTTGGAAATTTTTTCGCGGTCGGCATCCACCATGAAGCCGTGCGTCAAAACGGTTTTGTATGGTGCTGCGCCGTTGCCCGCGAGCGAGAGCAGCAACGACGATTGAAACCAGCCGCGATGCTGGTCGCTGCCTTCAAGATACATGTCGGCCTGGAACGGTTTTTCTTTTCCGGAAATTTCTTTGCGCCGCGCAATGACCGCCCGCGATGAACTGCCAGAATCAATCCACACGTCGAGCGTGTCGTTGGATTTGGAAACGGCTTCCGCGCCGTTCCAATTTTTCGGCTTCACCAGCGACCAAAGTTCAGCCGCAGATTTCTCGAACCAAACATTTGAACCGTGCTGCTCAATCAGTTTGGCGACGTTGCAAATGATTTCTTTATTGAGAATCGCTTCACCTTTTGCGTCGTAAAATGCCGGTATCGGCACGCCCCATGTGCGTTGGCGCGAAATACACCAGTCCGGACGCGATTGCACCGCGCCTTTGATCCGGTTCACGCCCCAATCGGGAATCCAATTCACGCGGTCAATCTCCGCGAGCGCGCGGTCGCGAAATTTTTCGTGGTCAATCTCGATGAACCACTGGTCCATCGCGCGGAAAATGATGGGCGTCTTGCTGCGCCAGCAATGCGGATAGCTGTGATGGTAATTTTCCTGATGCAACAGCGCGTGGCGCAGGCGCAATTCATGCAAAACGATTTCGTTTGCGTCGCTCTTGCCGTGCTTTTCCAAAATGGATTTGCCAATCATTTCGGCGGGCATTTGCTGTTCGCGCGGCAAATCGTTTGTGTAAGCAAATTTTCCGTCGTCATCCACCGGCGAATAAATCGGCAAATTATTTTTCAAGCCGAGATTGTAGTCGTCCTGGCCGTGACCGGGCGCAATGTGAACGAATCCCGTGCCCGTATCGCTCGTGACAAATTCCGCCGCGAACAATTTTCCCGTGCGATTGCAGAACGGATGCTGATATTGCAATTTTGCCAATTCTTCGATGGCAATTGGCGTTTCAGAAAAATCTTTCCATCCGCACTTCTCCGCAACAGTTGGAAGCAATCCGCGAAACAAAATGTAATTTTCATCACCGACTTTGACGCTGACGTATTGAAAATCTTTATTGTAAGCGACAGCAAGATTTGCCGGAAGCGTCCACGGCGTCGTCGTCCAAATGACGACGAATGTTTTTTCTTTGCCGACGACGGGAAATTTTACGAACACGCTTTGGCTGACGTGGTCGTTGTATTCGACTTCGGCTTCGGCGAGTGCGGTGCGGCAAGGAATGCTCCAATAAACCGGCTTTTTGCCGCGATAAACAAAGCCTTTTTCGACAATATCGGCGAACAGGCGCAGTTCATCGGCTTCGTATTCTTTGTTGAGCGTCAAATACGGATTTTGCCAATCGCCGAGCACGCCGAGGCGTTTGAATTGTTCGCGCTGGATGTCAATGAACTTGCGCGCGTAGGCTTCGCACGCTTTGCGAATCGTCGCGGCGTCGGCATTCGTGTCACCGCCCTTGCGCATTTCCTGCGAAACTTTGAATTCAATCGGCAGGCCGTGGCAATCCCAGCCGGGAATATACGGCGCGCTAAAACCGCGCAAGTTTTTATATTTGATGATGATGTCTTTGAGAATTTTATTCAGCGCGGTGCCGATGTGGACGTCGCCGTTCGCAAACGGTGGGCCGTCGTGCAAAACAAATTTTTCCGCGCCAACACGTTGCTCCTGAATTTTTTCGTAAAGCTTCGCGGTTTCCCATTTTTTCAAGCGCTCCGGTTCGCGCGCGACCAAATCGGCTTTCATCGGAAAGTCGGTGCGCGGCAAATTGAGCGTATTTTTGTAATCGGTCGCCATTTGAAATGAGAACGTTAACAGCAGGCATTTACCCAAAAAAGAAAAAACCGGCTTAGTCAGCCAGAGGATGGCCGAAGAAGCCGGGGAATTTGAGAGTAACAACGTGGGATCACGGAGAACTCCGGTTTGCGTCTGTTACGGACGCGAACCGAAAACTTTTTAAATTCCAAAGAGCAAAATTAATCGTGCAACTCACCTCCAGACCAGCGTTGCAACTGACAATAATTAATCATAATGACTTATTATTGTCAAACTGATTTTTAAAGTATTAAATTAACTACTTAATGTTCCGCCCTCAATTAGCCTCGGCGGCTCGAAATCTGCGTTCGTTTGACTGCAAAAAACCTTGCGCGTTCAGAAATGGAATTTCCTGTTTACAGAGTTGCGATTAGTGTTAGTATTTTCGACGCCGTTGGAAGCGCCCAAACAAATACTTTTTCAAAGGGCGGCACGCTGTGAATAATTCGTGAATAAGAGTTAATATGTTGTCCTAGAAACATGGCGGCACTTAAGATAAAAACGGTGGCGTTAGCAGAAGGCGATTGGAAATTTTCAGTGTGAAAAAATTGGCTGAAGCAGCAAGTGGAAGTTTTTTCGATTAAACCATTGAAAATAAAGCGGTTGTGATGATGATGCAGTTGGCCGTCGTAAATTTTAAGACTAAAAACGAAGTGGAATTGTTCGAATGTGGCCTTTTGGCCGTGGCGCACAGGCAGGAATCAAAGTTGGTTCCTGCATTTTGGTCTCGTGAATAAAACGCTTGGAAAACAAGCCCTTAACGGAATTTGACATGCAGCTTTCGGCAGAAAAAATTTGGACATTGGCGCAGGAGCAACTCCGCTCCAAACTGGGCAAGGACACTTTCAGCATGTGGTTCGCGCCGTTGCGCGCCTGTGCCGTGGACGGGAACCACGTCACACTCGAAGCGCCCAATGAATTCAGCGAGGTCTGGCTCAAAGATAATTACATCAGCCTGTTGCAGGATGCCTTTGCGGTCGCGGCGGGAAAACAATTGCAGGTAAAATTCAAAATCGCGCCCGGCGGAACGGCCATTTCGCAGGCGATTTTGCCGGTCGCTGCTCCGACGAAATCCAAAACTACTGACGCTCACGAGCGCACCGGCGAATTGCATTTCAATCCGAAAAATACCTTTGAAACATTCGTCGTCGGCAACAACAACAATTTTGCTTACGCAGCAGCGCTCGCCGTCGCGCAAGCCCCGGGAAAATCTTACAATCCGCTTTTCCTTTATGGCGGCGTAGGTCTGGGCAAGACGCATTTGCTTCACGCCATTGGCCAGCATGTGACCGCCAACAAAAAAGGCTCCCGCGTTGCGTATGTTTCGTCGGAAAAATTTACAAACGAATACATTGACGCGATTCAAAACAACAAACTCGTCACGTTCCGCAAAAAATATCGGCAAACCGACGTGCTATTGATTGACGACATTCAATTTCTTGCCGGCAAAGAACGCATTCAGGAGGAGTTTTTTCACACGTTTAATGCGCTGCACGAATCGCATAAGCAAATCGTGCTGACGTGCGACCGGCCGGCCAGCGAAATTCAAAATCTCGAACATCGCCTCGTCTCGCGCTTCGAATGGGGTTTGGTCACGGATTTGCAACCGCCGGGAATTGAAATGCGCCTCGCCATTTTACAGAAGAAAGCGCAATTGATGAACGTCACGCTGCCGGAAGACGTTTTGAATTTCCTCGCGAATCGCATTCGCACGAACGTTCGCCGCCTCGAAGGCGCGCTCATTCGCGTCGCGTCTTACGCGTCGCTTACCGGCAAAAAATTGACCATTGAGGTCGTCGAAAATTTGCTGCGCGAAATTTTGCACGAAGAAGGCCGTCTTACCATCAGCATCGAAGTCATCCAGAAAAAAGTTGCTGAACACTTTGACATTCGTCTGGCCGACATGACCAGCAAGCGTCGTCCGGAAAATATCGCCTTCCCGCGTCAAATCGCAATGTATCTTTCGCGCCAGCTGACCGAAAGTTCGTTGAGCACCATTGGCGAAGCTTACGGCGGACGCGACCACGGCACCGTTTTGCACGCCTGCCGCCTTGTCAAAGACCGCATGGAAGTGGACGCGAATGTCCGCCAAGTTGTTAGCTATCTTGAAAAGCAATTGATGCGTTGATTCTGCGCTCGACTCTCAGCTTTCTACATTCGACAATTTCGTCATGCCGGTTATCGAGGTCAACAATCTCACCAAAACATTTCGCACTTATAAAAAGCAGCCCGGATTTTCCGGCGCGATTAAAGGACTTTTCCATCGGCAATATGAGCAAACTGTCGCGGTTAGCGAAGTAAATTTCAAAATTGAGCCCGGCGAACTCGTCGGATTTCTAGGTCCGAACGGCGCGGGCAAAACCACGACGTTGAAAATGCTCGCCGGTTTGCTTTATCCGACCAGCGGCGGCGCAAAAGTTTTGGGTTACACGCCGTGGGAACGCAACGACGGCTATCGTCGCCAATTTGCGCTCGTGCTTGGACAAAAAAATCAACTTTGGTGGGATTTGCCGGCGCGCGAATCGCTGGAACTCAACGCAAAAATTTATGGCATTCCGCAAAAGCAATTTGAAAAAACGGTTGGCGATTTGACTGAACTGCTCGCCGTCAAAGACAAATTAAACGTCAGCGTCCGCGAACTTTCGCTTGGCGAACGTATGAAAATGGAATTGATTGCGTCGCTATTGCACCAGCCGAAAGTTTTATTTCTCGACGAACCGACCATCGGCCTCGACGTCACGTCGCAAAAAACCGTTCGCGATTTCATTCGCCGCCACAATGCCGAATACAAGACGACCATTCTGCTGACGAGCCATTACATGGCCGACATTCAGGCATTGTGCGAGCGCGTCATCATCATTGACCACGGAAAAATTTTCTTCGACGGCAAATTGAGCGAAATTGTTGACCGTTTCGCGGATTTTAAACTCGTCACGATTCAATGCGAGAAAGCGAATGAAATTTCTGCGGACAATTTGAACCGTTACGGCGAAGTAGTGGAAAAAACTTCCGAAGCCATCACGTTCAAAGTCAAACGCGACCGCGTTATTTCCGTTTGCAAATCGTTGCTCGACGATTTGCCGGTGAGCGACATCGATATCCAGGAAGTGCCGATTGAAGACGTGATTCGCCAGATTTTTGCGCGCTAATCGCACGGCACGGTGCGGCTCGCCGCCCAATCGCGCGTCTCCTGAACTTTTTCCGCCATCACAACTGAAAGCGGACGAGTTTGTTGAATTTCAGAAATCAAATCCTGTTGCGTCAAATTGTGCTGATGTGCGTGAGCGGTATACATCGCCGAGACAATCGCCTGTTCGATTTCCGACCCGGAAAATCCTTTGCTCGCTTCGACGAGCGCGTCCAAATTAAATTGCGCGGCATCCAGATTCCGTTTTAGCAAATGGATTTGGAAAATCTCGCGGCGATTTTGCGGCGATGGCAAATCCACGAAGAAAATTTCATCGAACCGTCCTTTGCGAACCAATTCCGGCGGCAGGCGCATGATGTCGTTGGCCGTCGCTACGACGAAGACCGGTTTTTTGCGTTCGGACATCCATGTCAAAAATGTTCCAAGCATCCGGCGCGACAAACCGTCGTCGTCATCTTGAATCGCGACGCCTTTTTCGATTTCATCCATCCACAGCACGCACGGCGACATCACTTCAGCCATTTCAAACGCTTTGCGCAAATTGCGTTCCGTCTCGCCGTAATATTTATTGTAGAGCACGCCGAAATCCAATCGCAGCAACGGCACGTTAAAAATTGCCGCCGTCGCTTTGGCCACCAAACTTTTTCCGCAACCCTGGACACCGAGCAGTAAAACGCCACGCGGCGCATCGAGCGGCTGGTCATTTCCATCGAGGAAAAAATCTTTGCGCATTTCCAGCCAATTGCGCAACCGCGTCATGCCGCCGATTTCGGTGAATTGTGCCGTTTCATATTCAAACGACAAAACGCTGTCGCGTTCGAGCAATTCATATTTCGCGCGCATGACTTCGGGCATGTCGGAATCGGAAATGACGCCGTTGTCATTGATGGCTTTGAG
>JAJPKI010000241.1 GCA_021323835.1 Verrucomicrobiota bacterium
ATGCCGACGCGCGCGGAAGTGACCGACGTGGCGAACGCCGTTTTCGAGGAGGCCGACGCGATTATGTTGAGCGGCGAAACGACCGTAGGAAAATATCCGCTCAAATGCATCGAAGTATTCGACCGTATCGCGTTGCGCATCGAGCGCAGCGGCAGTGCGCAATTTCATGATGCAGCGGAATTGACCGACCCGCGCGAAAAATTGGTAAAAAGCGCGGTCGTCATGGCAAATGAATTGAAAGCGGAGGCGATTTTAGTCTTCACGCGGCATGGCGGCATGGCGCGGTTCGCCGGCTGGATGCGTCCGCGTTATTCGCCGATTTATGCGCTGTGCGAGACACAAAAAATTGCGAACGAATTGGCTATTTCATGGGGCGTGACGTCATTCGTCATGGAATTCGATTTTATCAATCCGCAAAACACGATTGAAACGGCTTTGAAAAATTTGAGGGAGCAGGGAAAATTGCGTCCGGGCACAACGGTCGTTATTATTGGTGCGATTTCAGTGGGGACGGAAATTGTGGATGCGGTGCAGATGCGGACGGTTTGAGAATTATATTCCCAAACTTTTCGCCGCTTCGTCCGCGAGATTCAAAATCGTGTTCGGGAAAATTCCAATCCAGACTATTCCTGCTATGCAAATGGTGATGGCAAGTTTCGCTGCGCCGGAAAGTTGAATCGGCGACAAATCTTTCGCTTCCTTGCTCCAATAAATTGCGCGAATCACGCCGAAGTAATAATAGAACGAGATCAGC
This sequence comes from Verrucomicrobiota bacterium, assembly GCA_021323835.1. GTDB lineage: Bacteria > Verrucomicrobiota > Verrucomicrobiia > Limisphaerales > UBA11358 > UBA11358. The sequence goes on from JAJPKI010000241.1 coordinate 755, forward strand.
ACACCTGCCAACGCCGTGAACACGAGACAATAATAACCGTGATTGGAAGTGGCGATGCCTTGACCAATCACCGCTTTGAGTAACAAAAATTTTCCAAAAAATCCCGCTAACGGCGGAACGCCAGCCAGCGATGCCATCGCCAGCGTCATCGTTGCCGCAAGAATCGGCGAACGTTGATTGAGTCCGGCCAAACCGGAAATGTCTTCGGTTTCCAAATTTTGCATCACCAGCACAATCACGATGAACGTCGCGACAACCGTGAACAAATAACCGGCGAGATAATACATCACCGCGGATTGGCCGGTTGCGGAAACCGCCGCGACGCCGAGCAGCAAATAACCCGCGTGCGAAATGCTGGAATAACCGAACAGCCGTTTCAAATTGCGTTGTGGCAACGCGCAGAGATTTCCGTAAAGAATCGTGATGCCGGAAATAATGATTAAAAAATCCCTCCATTGTTCAGCGACTGCGGGAATTGCGGCGAACAGAACGCGCAGCAGCAAAACAAATCCGGCTGCTTTCGAACCGATGGCGAGAAATGTCGTAGTCGGCGTCGGTGCGCCTTGATAAACGTCCGGTGCCCAGATTTGAAACGGAACGGCGGCGATTTTGAACCCAAGTCCGGCCAGCAGAAACAGAACGCCGATGAGGAAAATTTTATTGTCGAGAAATTGCGACGCGACCGCGGCCAGTTCGGTGAAATTCATTTTTCCGGTTGTTCCCCAAATCAATGCGATGCCGAAAACCATAAAAGCCGATGACAATGCACCGATGATGAGATATTTCACCCCGGCTTCGAGCGATGTCAATTTTGCCCGTTGAAAACTGACGAGCACATAAAATGTGACCGTGATAAGTTCGATGGAAACGAATAGCATCACAAAATCGTTTGCCGACGCGGCGAACAGCATTCCTGCCAGCGCAAAAATGATGAGAGAATAATATTCCGAAATTCCGGCAGCAATTTTGTCCGAGAATTCCGCAGTCACAAACAAAACGAGGATGGCTGCGACGAGGAAAAATCGTTTGAAGAACAAGGCCATCGCATCTTCCACAAATGCTCCGTTAAACGCCGTGCCGAAAGTCTGGCAGAAGCTGCTGTCGCTAAAACCGGCCAGCAATAAACCGCCAAGCGCAATTGCCGCAAAATAGGCGAGAAATTTTTTGCGTTCAACCGGCATCCAAAAATCCGCGAGCAACAGCACTGTGCCGAGTGCCAACACGCAAATTTCGAGAGCTATTAAAGAGGAATTCATCAATTTCGATTTTCAGATTTCGGACTTTGAATTTCAGAAACAGCGACCATATTCGGTTTTGCCGTGATTAAAGTGGTCATGCTCACGATTTTAGTAGCGTCCGGCGTGATTTGATTCGTGAGCAATTTCGGAAAACAGCCGAACACAAACAGACTGGCGAGCAACAAGGCATAAGGCAATTTGCGCCAGACGTTCGTCGCGTCGGCGACGTTGGCATATTTCTCCGGCAGCGGTCCGTGCAAAATTTTTCGCACAGCGCGGGTCATGTAAATACCGCCAATGACAAGCGCACCCCAAACGGCGAGAATTGTGACAACTGGAAATACTGTCCATGACGCAAAGAACACGGAAACTTCACCGACGAAATTCGCGAAGCCGGGCAAACCGCATCCGGCCATCGCCGCCATGAGCAACGCTGTGCCGATGAAACGCAATTTGCGGCAGAGTCCGCCGAGCTCGCTCATTTCAAGCGTGCCGGTCTTTTGATAAATGTAGCCGCTCAAACCAAATGTCAGCGCCGCGAGAAATCCGTGCGCGACCATGATGAACACCGCGCCGGTGATGCCGATAAGATTCAGGCTTGCGATGCCAAGGAAAATGAAGCCCATGTGCGCGACGCTGGAATTGCCGATGAGCAAATTCAAATCGCGCTGACGCATGGCCACCCAACCGACGTATAAAATGTTGCCGAGACAAAGCCATGCGAGAATTGTCATCCAATGATGTGCGGCCTGCGGCATTAGCGGCAACGCGATGCGAGTCAAACCGTAAAGGCCAAATTTTTTCAAAATGCCGGCGTGAATCATCGCCGTTGGCGCGGGCGCGGAACCATAACCGAGCGGCGCCCATGAATGGAACGGCCAGAGCGAAACCAGAATTCCGAAGCCGAATAGCAGCAGCGGGAAAATGAAATTCTGCGCGTTTGTCGCAATCGGATTCGCTTTTACGTGTTCGATAATTTTTGGAATGTCGAATGTGTTTGCGCCGCTTTGCAGATATAGCGCAATGAGGCCGATGAGTGCAATGAGCGCGCCGATGCTCAAATAAATTGTGATTTGGAACGTCGCGTAATTTTTGCGTTCGCCGCGTCCCCAAATGCCAATCATGATGAACGTCGGCACGAGCGCAAATTCGTGAAGCGCGTAAAAGAAAAATAAATCGAGCGAGGCAAATGCGCCTAAAATTCCGCCGCTCATGATGAGCAACAAAATGTAAAATTCTTTCTCGCGTGTTTGGATTTCCCACGAGCAGCACGCGGCGGCGAACGCGACGATTGCACCCATCAAAATCAGCCCGACGTTCAAGCCGTCCACACCGACGTGATAGCTGATGCCGAGCGAATTCACCCACGGAATTTGTTGCTCGAATTGGAAACCATCGTGGCCGGGAACAAATTGGCAAAACATTTTAATCGCCAGCACCATTGAGACGAACGTGCCGAGCAGCGCGATGAACCGGATGATGACGCGATAATTGCGCGGCACGACGACGAGCGCCAGCGCCGCCAGCAGCGGTGCGCAAAAAATGTAAGTTAAAATTGAGATTGGCATTTTATTTCAAAACGAGCCACAGCACCACCGCCATGCCGAGCACAAACAAAAAGGCATAGGTCTGGAGGTTGCCGGTTTGCAGCAGTCGCAGCGCGCGACCGGTCAAATCCGTGCCGCCGCGAACGAGGCCGATGCTAAATCCTTCAAGCAGCCAGCGGTCAATCCAATCCATAACTGCGGCGATAAAATCATGCGCGCGAACAAATGTGGCTTCGTAAAGTTCATCGAAATAAAATTTGTTTTTCATCGCCGTTGCGAGGCCGCCAAGTTTTGCCGGAAGCGGATCTGACGTGGCATTTTTGTAAAGTGAGAAGGCTATGAAAATTCCAATCAGCGCGACGCCGATGCCGATGAGCATCGGAACAGGCGTATGCAACGGTTCGAGAAATTGTTGCGCGACGGAAAGTGTTTCGTGATCGGCGACGAATTGTGAACCGTAGTTGTTCGTAATGCCGATGAAACCGCCAACGGCAGCGAAAACGGCAAGCACGACGAGCGGCAACGTCATCACCAGCGGCGATTCATGCGCGTGTTTCGCGTGGTCGGTCTTTTCTTTGCCGGTGAAAACGACGAAGAACAAACGGAATGTGTAAAACGCTGTCAGTCCAGCGATGAAAATGGCGACGCCGAACAGTAAATAATTTTTCTGTTCCAAACATTGCGCAAGAATCGAATCCTTTGAATAAAAACCGGCGAACGGCGGAATTCCGCTCAACGCGAGCGCGCCAATGAGAAATGTCCAAAACGTAATCGGCATTTTTTTGCGCAGATTTCCCATGTGCCAGATGTCTTGCTCATGGTGCATTCCGATGATGACCGAGCCTGCCGCCAAGAACAGCAGCGCTTTGAAAAATGCGTGCGTGGTCAAATGGAACATCGCGGCGGTTGGACCGTTCAAGCCGACAGCCATGACCATGTAACCGAGTTGCGACAGCGTTGAATAAGCGATGATGCGCTTGATATCGTTTTGCTGGACAGCAATGAGCGCGGCGAGCAACGCGGTGAATCCACCGATGTAAGCGATGACGTGCAATGCATCGGCATTGAGCAAAAAGAAAATCCGGCACAGCATGTAAACGCCGGCGGCAACCATCGTCGCGGCGTGGATGAGCGCGGACACCGGCGTCGGGCCTTCCATCGCATCCGGCAACCACACATGCAGCGGGAATTGCGCGGACTTGCCGACGGCACCGCAGAAAATTAAAAGGCCTGCAATGGTTGCCGCAGTTCCGAGCGCAACAGGATTTGCGGTAATTGAATTTTGTAGCGCCGCAAAATTCAGCGAGCCGAGAATTCCCCAAATCATCAAAATTCCAAGCAGAAATCCGAAGTCGCCGAGGCGATTGACGATGAACGCTTTTTTCGCAGCGTCGCCGGCGCTGGGTTTTTCAAACCAAAATCCGATGAGCAGATAGCTCGACACGCCGACGAGTTCCCAGAAAATGAACATCTCGATGAAATTGTTCGCGAGCACGATGCCGAGCATCGAAAACGTGAACAGGCTCAATTTGGCGAAGAAGCGCGAGAAGCCGGCGTCTTCGTGCATGTAGCCGACGCTGTAAATATGAATCGCGCCGCCGACGCCGGTGACAATGAGCAACATCATCATGCTCAACGCGTCGAGTTTGAGGCCGAAATCAATTTGCAGATTGCCGATGGAGAGCCAGGTTTTGGAAATTTCTCCAGCGAAATGGATGCCGTTGGCGTGGATGAAAAGAATTGAAAGAATAAATCCGGCGACAATCGCGCCGATGGACAGAAATGCGCTACAGCATCGCGAGCGCAAAGTAAAAAGGGTGATTGTTGCCGCCGCGAAAATCGGCAGGAACAAAATCAGCCATGGAAAAAGTTCGTGTTTCATCCGTTACAGTTTCATCGAGGTCAAATCTTCCACGTGCGCGGATTGGCGGCGGCGATAAAGCGCGACGATGAGCGCGAGGCCGACCGAAACTTCCGCCGCGGCGACGGTGATGATGAAAAACACCAGCACCTGGCCGTCGAGTTTGTCGTTGAAGCGCGAAAACGCGACGAGCGCGAGGTTCGCGGCGTTGAGCATCAGCTCCAGCGACATGTAAATGACGATGAGATTGCGGCGCATGATGACGCCGAGCAATCCCAGCGCGAACAGCAGGAAGCTGACGGTCAAATAATGTTCGAGTCCAACGTGCATTTTTATTTTTTAATGGCCACAAAAGAACGCAAAAGTCGCAAAAGAAACTTTTCTCTTTTGTGCTCTTTGTGTTTTTTCGCGGCTATTCATTTAATCTAATTTTTTCTTACTCAACAAAATCACGCCAATCATCGCCACGAGCAGCAGCACCGAGACGACTTCAAACGGCAAAACGTAATTCGCGAACAATAATTTTCCGAGCGCAGCGGTGTCGCCTTCAATTGACGGCGAAGATTGCGCGTTAAGATTTGTCGCGTGTAAATTTTTCAGGAAAATTCCGAGAATTGCGCCGACGGAAATCAATCCGGCTGCAACGCCAAAGAATTTTATTTTGCGCCGTTCTTCTTCTTTCAAATCGAGAAGCATGATAACGAACAGGAACAGCACGATGACCGCGCCGGCGTAAACAAGGATTTGCACCGCCGCGAGAAAGAATGCGTGGAGCAATACAAAGAGTCCGGCCATCGAAATGATTGTCAGCACGAGAAACATCGCGCTCGTGACCGGGTTGCGGCTGAACGGATTCGCAATGACGAGCACGCCGCACAACAGCGTCAGCGCCGCGAAGACATAAAATAAAATGTCAGCGAGTTCCATTTCGGATTAAACTTTTACCGGAAACGTTTCCTGTTCCTTCGCTTCTTCGGCTTTGTGTTTCCATTTCTGAATGCCGGGGCTGACGCCGCCGAGCGCGAGGAGTTTTTCTTTGTTGTAAACCAATTCCTGCCGCGTCAGGCCGGTGATGGAATAATCTTTTTGCAGGAAAATGGCTTCTTCCGGACAAACTTCCTGGCACAGACCGCAATAAATGCAACGCAGAAAATTGATTTCAAATTCTTCCGGCATTTTTTCCGCGTTCGGACGGTCAGCGGTAATTCCTGCCGGACCGGGCGGCGTGATTCGAATCGCTTTCGGCGGACAGACAAATTCGCAGAGCTGGCAGGAAACGCATTTTGTGTTGCCTTCCTGGTCGCGCACGAGATACGGCGCGCCGCGATAACCTTCGGGCAGCGTCCATTTCTGCTCGGGATATTCCATCGTGACTTTTTTGCCTTCGAACAACGTGCGCCAGGCATGACGCATCGTGACTTTAAATCCGCCGATGATTGCCGGCAGATAAAGTTTTTCCCAAAACGTCAATGGTTTGCGATTTACAACGAGCGCCATATCAACTCCTCGCCCACAGCACGATGGCTGTGATTAAAATGTTCACCAGCGCGAGCGGCACAAATCGCCGCCAGCCCAAATCCATCAATTGGTCGTAACGAAAACGCGGCCACATCCAGCGCACCCAGATAAACAAGACCATCAGCGCGCAAACTTTCACGAGGAAAATTAAAATTTGCAGAACGCCGATGCCGAGCGATTG
>JAJPKI010000008.1 GCA_021323835.1 Verrucomicrobiota bacterium
CCGTTGTTCCTCCTCAACCTTGGCATCGTAATAACCAGCCTGCACACGACCTTCGTAATCACGTCGTTTCGCCTCGAACGTCTCAAATAGGATTTTCAAATCCTCACCGGCGCCTTGTTCTGGCTGTAAACCAACAAACTGTGCGGGTAAAGAGTTTTTGCGGAATGCGAAGTCTTGTTGGTCGAGGCGCGCCTTGCTGATTTGTGAATCGAGTTGCGGAATTAGTTCGCCAAGGGTTACTAACCGTCCGTTGATATCCGTTTCTCGAATCGTCAATTGCTGAATCTTTCCAATCAGTTGTCGCTCTTCTTCCCGGCGCGCTGGCACGCGTGCTTCATAATTTCCAACAAACGCTTGCGCCCGCGCCAACTGCTCTCGATCCAAAGCCGCCTCCTTCTCTTGCACTTCTTTCTTTGCGCGAAATTCTTTTAATCGATCACTGAGTGAGCTGATTTCACGATTGAGTCCATCCAGGGCTGCGTCTTGGGCAACGAGAAACTGCTCCTGCGTTTTGAGTTCATTTCGCCGATCATCAACTAACTTTGCCGGATATGTGCGCACAAATTCTCGCAGGCGGGCCAGCACGCCTCCCGTCATTTTTTGATCGCTCGTCAATTGACTGATTTCTGAATCTCTCATTGCCGCACGGTTCACTACCCGCGGTAAATTGATTTGGGCCAATGCCGCATTATAGAAGCCCTTCTCTTCTGGCAAAACAACATGCTGCGAGGCCTTCGTATCGCCGATGCCGAAGTCCGCTGGCGAGCCTACCATCACCGGCAGCTCCAATCCCTCCGCCACAATCACCGACCGTGCGGTGTCAAGTTGAGCCGGTGCTTGCACAACGATGCCAGAATAAAGCGCCGGCTGAGCCAGAATTCGGCGGGAAGCTTCGCCCGCCTCACAATATTCACTCAACCATTGATAGGCTGGAATCGCGGACGTGACGCCAGCCAGTCGCAATTTTTCAATCACCAAGTCAATTCCGACAGGTGCGGGAAACGTCGAATTCGGATGATTGCGGCAATGTTCGACAATCCGCCGGTCAGCCGCTCCCTCGACCGTTTTACTTAGTAACGCTCGTTGGCAGTCGTCCATATATTTTTCGAAGACGCTTTCCAGCGATGGATTATACAAATCGGCATTCGGATTTTCTCCGATTTCGCGGATAATTATTGGTTCGAGCCGTAGACGCGTGGCCTGTGTATCTACACCTTCGAGCCACGTTTTTAGCCGTGAAATTTCCGTGGTAATTTTTTCCTTTTGCTCTTGTTTTTCCTCTACTTGTTCACGCAGGCCGTTGATTCGCGTATCCGTCACTGTAATTTCAGCCCCCAAACGGTTCGCATTATCCTGATGCATTTGCGCTTTGCTCTGCCATCGCTTCATCGCTTCCACGCCGGTCTCGGATGGTGGCAGCAACACGCCTTGATCTCGTAAGCGGCGGCGCTCCTGATCGACTTCGTTTAGAAAGGAACGAGTGGCTGCGAGCGATTGGTCTGCGCCCGAAATTTCTTTCGTCGTCTGCAATAACTCACTTTGTAGATTATTTTTTTTTGTCGCTGACTCGTTGCGTGACTTTGTGAGCTGGCTGATTCGATTTTCGATTTCGCCAATCCTCTGGCCAAGTAGATCACTAATCCAGCGTCCAAGTCGTTCGAGCGCTTTGCGGTCCGGCTCGTGTGCTTTTTCCAGCTCTTGCTTTTGGCGCGTGAAATCGGCGATAAGCCGCTTGCAATCTTCTATACGGCGACGGCGATGGGCGACTCGAAGTGCAGCTAACCAAGCTTCTTGTCGGGTCCGTGTTTCCTCCGCTTTTGCCAGCACCCGCTTTGCTTCATCTATCGCGAGCAATCGACGGCGGCGTTCATAATGTTTTTGAAATCTACGATGCTCATCTCGCCGACTGATAGCATCCTTCTTCGCCTTCGCGCTTAAGTCTTTCTCTTCTTCGAGCTGCATGACGTCGGCGCGCAAGTTTTTCAAGTGGGCCTCGACTGAAAACAACAAGCGAGCGCCTTGGTTTCGATAACTCTCCCGCTGCTGACGAAATTGTGCTGCCACATCCAATTCAGTCTTTAGTGCTTCGAGTGCCGCTAAAGCGTGCTGACAAAACGCCGCCGTGGCATCGAGATTAGGCCGAGCAAAGACCTTTTGACGAAATTTCTCGATTATTGCAGTCAAGTCTTCTTTTTCCGGCTTTTCGCCACCCTCTTCCAACGGTCGTAAGGTCTCAAATGCCATGTCGAGAAGTTTTTCGATGAATGTCTCCGCCGATTGGAAATCGAAAAAATTCAATAAACCGCCTTCATCGGCGTTCATTAACAGATGCGTGTGATAGATTTCGGGATCAAGTCCAATGGAATCTAAATGGGTACGCCACTGCCCTTGATGCTCCGTGCGATAGAATTCCAAACCTGAACCACTCTCCTCTCCGATGGCTTGTAGCCGTTCCATGAACAGTTCGAGCGACCCCGCTGGATCGCCCAAGCCGGTCGCGGGAATCTTATCCCACACCAACGAACCGTCAGTGCGAAAAGTGAAAAATACCCGTTTCGGTTCTCTCGCTGAGCGTTTGCTGATCGCTTGGCCAATCACGCGTCGCACGCCGGTAGGAAATTCAAATTCCAATAACACAAATCCCGTTTGTCGTTCTTTCACATATTCCAGCAAATCCGTTTGACGACCGTTATGTCGGCCTAGCCAGTCATTGGAGTGCGGGCGAAGTGTGCTGTAAAGAAACGATAGCATTGTTGTTTTACCACCACCGTTGCGCAGCCACATCACCGCATGGTTGGCGTGCCCTTGCGGGTCTCGAAAATCTAATGTCACGGGGTTGAACCGCGCAGAGTCCGTTCCCAAACCGGCAAAATGAATCCGTGCTAAACGTGCCATCAGCCGGCCCTCCGCATTTCTTGCGCGCGTTCAAACGCACTTTGCATGAACGCCGAAGCTTCGCGCACCATCGTTCGCACTTGTATTCGATAATGCGGACGCGCGAAATAAATATAGTCACCCGACTTGAGTGAGTCGCCTTCACGGAGAAACACGCCCGCTGCATAAAAGTCCTGCACTAAAAATCGCACCATATAAGTCAGGTTCTTTTGTTCGCGGTCGGTCTTCCCCATTTCCCGTAGACCCAAAAGATGTTCGAATCCAAGGACCAAGTGTGCCTGGGTAGTATCTTCGGTGGGCACTAAGTCGCGCAAGGTTTCGCAGGTTCGGCGTGAAAATTCCACTAACTCGCTCACGCGAATACGCGGCCCCAGTGAACTTGCATCTTCGGCGAGTGCTTCTCGGTTAGGATACACATAAGCCGCGATGACGAAGAACAGCAGGCCGTAGCCAATCCGCTCTTCCACAGAGCGTGAGCCGCGAAAATCTTGCAATGTCGGCGTAAACAGGCTGCCAGGATTTACACGTGCAATTAGTCCATGAACCTCCGCCCCTTCATCAATCAATTCTAACTTGAGTCCCGCAGCAATTTTGCTTGCTGCTTCTCGCATGCCAGCAATCGTCCGATATTCCCGGATGAGTTCGGCGTATTCAGCGATTGCTGAGGGTCGGTTCTTTGGCGACAGCGCATAACTGACCAATAGGGACGCTCGATAAATCTCTTCTGAAGAACAGTTCATGGGCGGCGCACAAGGTTGAGATCATCTCCGGTAAACGATGAATCGCGCAATGGCGCGTCAAGGGGCCAAGCCCCCACGTCCCCATCCTCGCCAAACCATTGCATAGTTTTGAGAGCGGCGTGATGCAGGCTATTTTCTGATAAACCAGCGCTTCGTCCGCTGGCCAACACCGTGCCTAATGAAAATTCCATTGGCATTGTTTGTAGTAATGTTGCCGCCGCCTCGATATCAGCTTCAGTGAATCGGGCGTGTGAGGGTTGCGGCTCACCTCGCTCCAAATCGGTGTCTTCCGCTAGCGGTGGCGGTGGTGGTTGCTGCAATAAATGTTCGTTAACCAGATCGGCAAAATCGGGCGGTTTCGCCACCCGGAGCGGCAAAAACAAAAATGTGTTTTCAGCGATCCAATCCAGCAGCACCCCACCCGGCAATTTGAGCGCCGGGATTAACGCGTCATTATGTGGATCGAATATGGCCTGTGGCGATTGAGGACGGAATTTTTGCCGCGTTTGTTCAGCGCGGAATTTTTCGTGTGCACTCATTACATCGGAAAATAATCCAACGTTGTGCGCTTTTGCATTTCGAAATATCTCGCGCATGTTCGCTAGATGTCGACTCGCATCTCCCGATGCGGAATCGAGCCGATGTTCGACATCGGCAATGTGTTCGCCGTCGATCTGCAATCGCTCTTCCATGTGTTCGCGTGCTGTGATAATGGTCGGCATCACCGCACCAATATAATCTATTTCGAAAATGTTTCGTTCGAGCGCCGACAATGCGCGCCGGATTTTGGTTCGATATTGAATCGTGAGTTTGCGCTGCTCCTCTGCTGCGATGGCCGCGTCCTCGAAGCGCTCTCGTTTCATGTAGTGTTTGTAAGCTGCATCCCGTGCTGCCTGCTCGGCTTCGAGGTCAGTGTCGAGACTTGCAAGGAAGAAATTTACCGCCTGTGTGCTGGCGTCGTAAATCATATCGCCACTCACACTTTCGTGAGGGTCAAGAATTTTGAAACGATTTTCTCGCCACTCGATTCCGCCATCTTCTTTTTCAAATTGATACGTGATTACAAACACCGTTCGTTGCTGTTCATTGCATAAGTGCTCCACGACAAGAGTCGTGATGACGTCTGCATCGTGATCCGTGCAAGCGGGGTTAGCGGCGAAAAGCATTGGCTTCGTCGCATCCAAAATCTGCGCGTAAGTCGCCCCTTGAACCGGGCTTCCCATTTCTAGGATTACCTTGTCCAACACCACCATTCCAAGGCGTTGGAGATCGTAAGGAGCAAGGTCAACGGCTCCTTTTCCACCTCGCTGGCCTTTGAATGTCTCCAGCGAAAAAAACGGTCGAAAAACCGCGAGATTTCTCGCGCGGCTGTTCAAGGTCTCTCGTCGATAAAGGTCCTGCATGGAAAATTTGTTCCCGCTTCAACGCAATGTTGTCGTAGCCACAAATCGTTGCCACGCGCCAAATAACTTCACTCTTTCTTCCATTGCACTGACGATGCTTATTTCAAAAACAGGCTACGGCGGAAAGATGGCAGTAAGGAGATCATTCCACAAGGTCGAAGGATTGTTAGTGAGACCGCCAAAAACGAGGCCGGTCGCCGGTTCGGGGCATTGGCCACATTATTCTTGAAAGCAAACTCAAATTGATTGTGTTTTATCTTCGGGACTTTCGGGTTCGACCAAATGATAACTCGTATTTCGGCCTCCACCCTCATCTTGAATAAGAATGCCTTGTTCAAGCAGAATCTTGATGTCTCGCAATGCCGTATCACCGGAACATTTGGCGAGCTTGGCATATTTTGAAGTGGAAAGTTTGCCTTCAAAACCATCCAGCAGCCGGTTAATCACTTTGCGCTGCCTTTCATTTACTGGTGCTTGGCTGTTGATTCGCTCCCAAACTTTTGCTTTTCGTAAGACATTTGCCAAACCATTTTCCGCTCCTGCAACAGCGCGTCCAAGACAGCCCAAAAACCATTCGAGCCATGAAGTAATATCCACTCCACCTTTTTGGCTTTTTTCCAAATTCAAATAATATTGTTTTTTCTCGGCTTCAATCTGAGCGGACATACTGTAAAACCTCTCGCTCGTGCCTTCCGCACGAGCCAAGGCCATATCCGCAATGGCGCGACTGATGCGGCCGTTGCCATCTTCAAAAGGATGAATCGTTACAAACCAGAAATGAGCTACACCAGCCTTAAGCACCGGATCAATTTCATTCGCCACTTCAAACCAATCAAGAAAAGCTGACACCTCTTGCTCCAGCCGGTCCGCTGACGGCGCTTCAAAATGAACACGCTCACGACCCATTGGGCCGGAGACAACTTGCATTGGCCCAATGTCCGCCGTTCGCCATGCGCCAACCGTAATTTTCCGCATTCCACTGCGGCCCGTCGGAAACAATGAAGCGTGCCAGTCAAACAATCGTTCAGCCGTCAATGGCTTGGCATATTTTTGCGTTGCGTCCAGCATCATTTCAACCACACCTTCAACGTCGCGGCCAACTTTCACATTGCCTCCAAAATCAAGTCCTAAACGGCGTGCAATTGAAGAACGCACTTGTGCTGCATCCAGCAATTCACCTTCAATCGCACTCGACTTAATTACATCAGCAGTCAGTGTCGTCAGACTGGCTTCCGCGCGAAGACGAAAACCAAGTCCCTCCATCCGGCCAAGCAAACGCCCCTGCCGATGCCGGACATCTGCCAGCAACGGCAACAACGTCGCATCATTCCATTTCAGATGCGGCCAGCCTGCTTTTTGATGAATATAAGTCATGGGTTTATTCTCCGCTTAGTTTGCGGTGATTGCAAGAACATTCGCCGCACGATTTGCGGCGAATAATGGCGTTATTCACCGCAAATAATTCTAGGTTGACCGAGTCTGATGCATAAACTCCATCTTTCCAAACCATTCGTGATTGCATAATATTATTCACTCAAATCGCGTAAGCAGTCTTGTGCCTATCCAATTTACAGATATCGCGGGGCCATTTGCCGAAAAGGGGTTGAAGCTTCCAAACCTTAACGTGCTGACGCCGGATGCGCGAGCGTATGAGGTTCTCGCAATTCAGCCGGCTGGAGTAATCGCTCCTCGAAATGATTTTGTCGGTCACGCGAATCGAGAGGCAGCCAAAAACAAATTTGCAGGCTTCATCGCTTTAGCCGTTGAGAAAAGTGCCGACCTAGTTCTGTGTCCAGAGTATTCCTGCCCTTGGGAAGTTCTTGAAGCTGCCCTTCGTCAGGGAAAATTTCCAGCAGCGGACAAACTATGGGCGCTCGGCTGCGAGTCGATTACGCCTGCTAAATTTCGGGAATTCATTGCTTCCTTTCCAGACGTTGTGTGGATTCACGAGGAACTACCGAATACGGCCGGCGATTTTCTTGGGGTGGCTTGTTACTTACTGAAAACAGAATCCAATGCAGGTGCTGTAAAAAATGTCATCGTGGTTCAATTCAAAACCGTGCCGATGGCTGGACACGATACTTCTGAAGCCGACCACCTGATTCGTGGACAAAAGATTTATTTTCTTCGCGGACAAAACGATTACATTCGGTTTGTAACTCTCATTTGCTCTGAAACCTTGGAATTTCAGCTCGACCAAAATTTGGCGCAGCAAATTGACCAACACCCGTCCATAATTTTTCATCCACAACTCACAGGTGATCCAAATAACGCGGCGGCTAGGAAATATCGCAACGATCTATACTCAAATACTTGCAGCAGAGATTTAGAAGTAATCACTTTGAATTGGGCACGCGGAACTAAAATCGGCGATCAGGCACAAACTCGTTACGGCAGTTCTGCTGTTTTCATGAAGTCGGACAAATTTGACCATTCAGATGTTCGGCTTCATCAAAATCACTTGCGAGGCATTTATTATTGTAATTGGCAAATCAACAGAACACGGCTCTGTCTCTTTAATTTTGATGAGTATGTTTTCCATTTTAGAACTCAAAAGCCTCGGTTACTAGGTCAAGCGGTCGAACTTAGGCGAACTGGGCCAGAGATGATTAATCTCTGGCACTGGCAAGACGAGTCTTGGCAAGTATCCACTGTAGCGAATGATGGTTTTCAAAATCTCTGCCAACTTTTCGGCAACCTTTCATTCGATGGTTGCCAGACTGTTGTTGATTACGAACGGTTGCTTACTCTCAGTGCTGGTAAATTAGAACCTTCCTTGGATTGGCATAAAGTCGATAAGTTGAACTCGTTTACCGCAGAAGCCGATGAGCGCTCTAAGCGGCTGACATTTGTCCATGAGGCAAGCAACGATTCGGTAGATTTTCGCAACGATCATTTGAGCCGTTATAGCAGGCTTCAACGCCTCATCTTGGCTAACGCGAACAATTTTCCGCCGTGCATTGAAAATTTGAAGGATAATTGGCGACTTTCTGCTCCGAAAGAAGAAGGTGAATTTCGATTTAACCTTCAGGGCATATCGCCGGGCGTATCTGGAGCGACGGCTGTTTTTGTTGGCCATCGCCCACCAAATGAAGCTCGAGAGCTTTGGGACAAATTTGATAAAGCTTGGAGGAATAAAGAGAACGAGCGCGGGGAAGAGAGATCCCGACGTTTGGTAATCTGGTATGAGGATGCTGAAGGCAATCCCGGACATGTATACAAACCTTTGGCGACTATCACCGATGACCCTGAAATGCAGACTTCAATCACGAAGTCGGAACGACAATGAACAAGCAAACCCTCTCTTTGATTCAAGAGCGCTTCAAGAGTTTCACTGGCGCAGGCACTGAATTGATTCGAGCAGAACAGCGGCATGGTGAGGCATCTGTCGGCGTGTTTTACTTCGATTTTAGCCAAGCCCCAGCACGAGAGGGTTTCAATCTTACGGATTACCTTCAGAAAAATTTAGCCAGTGACTTTTATAAACACGAAGGGTCTCTTCAGTGGAATTATTATCTCTATTTCGTTCTGGAGAAAAACCTCCTCAAACAACTTCGGCAAGACGGCAAGCTGGCGGGAATTGAAGCCGACCGAACTTTTGCTCGTAAATTTGTGACGGATGAAGCTTGGCTGGAGCAGGAGTTGCAGAATCCATTTGCTTTGACCGTCTACGGCTCAAGCCCGCCAAAGGATTTGGCTGCGGCTTGGACCGAGAAGCTCATCGAAGCGGGGTATGGACGCATCTGTGACCCTGATGCTGTGTATACAGAAATCGTCAAAGACATTCTCCTTGGTAAGCCTTCGCCCGCGAGCAAACAAAGTGCAGCACTTCAAACGTCAAATGACGTGCAACCGGGGAAACCTATTGAACAAATTACCATAGAAAAATTTAGGGAATATCCGACGCAAAAGACATTCGCCTTGGGAGCTGTAAATCTTATACGCGGGACAAACGGCAGTGGGAAGACATCGTTGCTTGAGGCAATTGAGTTGAGTATTTGTGGCGGCATACGTCGTCAAGGGAATTCATGTCCACGCGGGACTTCGCTACTCGTGAAATTTCAAGGCGAGAATGCTCCACACAAAGTTCCCGTTGTTAACTTGGCCATGTATCAAGCGATAGATCGAGCATGGTATGGAGGATATTACCGTAAGGTGAATAAACTCTGTGAGAATTTTGGTCGCTTTAATTTTTTTGATTCTGACGCTGGCTTTCGACTTTCTGACGGTAAAAGCCCGGGAGAAATCAACAAAGCTATTGAGGATTTGTTTCTTGGTGAATACGCAAGCACTTTAGAAAAGATTATGATTAGCTGCAAAGAGAGGCTTGAAAAGGAGCAAATGGATTCCGCCAGAGAAATGAGAATGCGGCGAACTGAGGCTGGTTCAATCGAAACAAATCTCCAGACGGTGAAGAATATTAAAGATACACGGGAGACACTTCTTGAACAGGTAAAAGCCAAGGCGACAAGCAATGGTTGGAAGAAAATCCCAAGCCGGTTCAATCTGGATGCGCTCGTGACAATGCAGGAAACAGTGGACGACTTGTCATCCCAATTCGGAGACTCCTTCCAAGAGCTTCAATGGCTGTCTGGGCTTTCGCTCAAAACGTTGGAGCAAGAACTCGCAAAATTGGAGGCTTTGCTCAAAGATTTGCAGGGGAAGACAGAAACAAGGGAAAAAGCATCGGAAACTTTCGACAAAGCCAAAGACAAAAAACACTCCGCCGAGGCTCAACTGCAATTGCTCGTCAGGCTTCTCGCTTATCACAACGAGCCGGGAGCTTTTTTGCTCAAAGGCGGTGAAGCTGCGCTTAAAACACGCAAAGCAAAGCTCGAACAACTGAAAGCTGCCCAAACACTCGTCAAAGGAATCGACACAAAGCCGTTCGAGGAAATGTCATCGACATTTGATGCTCTTGGCAAGGAGCATGAAAGTGAATTGGCGAAACAAAGAAAATCAGTGAACCAGAAGCGTAAGAAAATCACAGAACTGCAAACGCAATTTGGAGAAATAAAGGCGCTCGTGGAAGAGATAAAGGGACTTGGTGAACACTTATGTGAATTGAAACCCGACACGAAGGAGTGTCCTCTTTGCGGTGCACCATACGAGCAAGGTTTGCTAGGCAGAATTGCGTCTCGGAAAACCGGTGCTGTTATGGATGCTTCGCTTCGCGAAATGACGACAGCGTTAGCGCGCGATGAAAAACAACTCGGAGTTTTGCAAAAACTAACGCACGAACTCGGTCAACTCCGTGAAGCCGCGTCACTTGTCCTTCAGCCGACCGAACTTCGCTTGCGCCCCATTAAGTTTTTTGTTCATACCTTTTCGACCATTGGAGAGCAAATCGATAGCGAACGGACGGCAATTGACGAACTTAGTGCGAAACAGAAACGGCTAAAACTTCGCGGCTATACTGAAGGTGAACTCGATGATCTCTTGTCCGAAGCAGCGGAGTTTTACGAGATTCCTGTTTCGAAGCTATCAAATTCAGGTGCGCTACGAATCTTGGCAAATAACCAACGTTCACAATGTGAATTGCTCGCTAAGGAAATGGCCAGAACTGAAAAGCAAATCAAGGACGTTGACTTTGAGTTTGGTCGGCTAATCAAGAAGGCGCTTGGCACGGAAGATTTCGAGAAACCAGTTGTAGAGTTGCATCGGAGGAAAACATCGGTTGAAGAAGTGCTGGCGATGGTTCGCCGCAGCGAAACAAATATATCTATTGCCGTCACCGAAGAATTCTCTGCGATCAGAAGTCGTCTAAAGAATTTCAGCGAAGTGATTGCTCGCATCCAGGAAGCATTGAAAAAAGTGGAAGAGAAGGATGAGTTGGAAAAAAAGTGGGTCTCATCGCTAGAGTCAATCCGAAAACAAATAACGCAGTTGGAAACAAAACACAACCGGGCTAAAAAGGCTGTCGATGTTTTAGGCGAATTGCTCGAAGGTGAAAGCAAGGAGACTTTTCTAAAAGAGATGGTGAACCAACAACGCGAGAAGCTCGTAACAATTTTCCGTAGAATCCATGCTCCGAATGAATTCGAGGACGTGCGACTGAATGGTGAAATTTATGTAAAACGTCGAACTGGCAGCGAGGATGATTTATCGAAGATCAGCACGGGGCAGCGCTCGGCTCTGGCTCTATCCATTTTTTTGACGATGAATAGTAGCGTCGGAAAAAATGCGCCTTGGTTAATTTTTGATGATCCGGTTGCACAGGTTGACGACTTAAATACGCTCTCATTCTTCGACACGTTGCGTGAGTTGGTGCTGGATGGAAAGCGGCAGATTTTCTTCGCAACAGCGAATACACGTGTCGCTAATCTTTTCGCGCGAAAATTTGATTTTTTGGGAAATTCATTCAAAGAAATTTCTTTAGGACGCGCTGATCGATAACATCATGCTGATTTGCTACCGGCTTGTTACGAGGTGTGTCTATTTTGTCAATTCAAGCCATTCCTCTGGAATCCAATTGTCGTAGGTCTCCAGTTTGCTAGGGTCTTCCGAGATTGAAAGCTTGTAAATCCACCGGCCATCCTGAAATTGCGAGTCAATGACATAGCCCTCGTAAGATTCATTCTCCCCGTCATTCACGCGAACTTTGTTCATCTCTGAAAATCGTGGCGACATTTTCGTGAGCACTCTAACAAGTGAAAAATTTTCAGTAGAAATTCTCAACCGCTGTCCAAAGCCTGTTATTTTTTTGCAGCTTTAATTTTCGCCCACCTTGCTTTTGCAGCGGCGGAAATTTTCGCCCTGACAGCCGCGCTCATTTGACGCTTTGGTTTCTGTGACGGAGCGGCGCTTGATTTTGTCCTCTTAACTTTGGCCCATCGCGCTTTTGCGGCGGCGGCAATTTTGGCTCTGCCCGCCGCGCTCATCTTGCGCCGTTTCGTTGGAGCAGCCGCAGCCGCAGCTTTCGTGGGAGAACCGAAAATCCGATTCAATTCATTTTGAAGTGATTTAATTTTATCTTTGATGTCCGCAGCACGTCGAAGTTGCTGCGCCGACAGATTAGCAATTGATAATGTCATGTTGAAATAAGTAGAAAACGGCTGACTGATAAAGTCAATGAATCAAATTTTATTGCACACGCTGGCCATTGTAAGTCCAGTTGATGTCAGAATTTCCGGGATCGGCGGCCTTGGTCACGGCATTGGAACAAATGTAAGAGTATTTGAAATAAGCAACATGACCGTCGGCAAAATTCAAATTGGCTCCGGCCCTGTGCCGTGAGGAAACTTGTAAAACCCAACAATGAGATACGCCAATTTCGTTAGTTGGATTTGAGCCATAAAATGGAGTTTCCGTCGAATGCGCTCGACCATCGGCAAGAAAAACAAACGCCGAAGGATGCAAAACAGACGTGGCAGAGAAATTCGTGCCGTAACCGACGCCCGTTAATCCGGTGTTGCCTTTGGGATTCATCCCATAATTGAAGACAACACGGGTCGCATCAAATTGTGAGGGTTGCGTGCTTGCGGTCGGGCAATCAAAAATCTTTTTACTGTTTACAAAATTGTCGGTATCGCTTGCGATTTGCCAAAGCGGTTTGCCGCCGACATAAGGCGGCAACACATTATACCAAACACTGTCTCCTTGTCCGGCAGCGTGAAACGCAACGAAATCGCTCCAGTGCGGCTGATTTTCATTGTAACCGGAAACACCCGGTGTGCCACTCGCAATTTTCGGCAGAGGGAAAATTTGGTTGGCGTCGTCCAGATACATCGTCAATGCAAGCCCCCACTGTCGTAAATTGCTTGTGCAGGCGGCGCGATAAGCTTTTTGCTTGGCGGCAGCCAGCGCCGGTAGAAGCATTGCTGCAAGAATCGCGATGATGGCAATGACTACCAGCAGTTCAATTAAGGTAAATCCGCGCACATTCCTTTTCATGTGCGCTATGCTGGCAGAACCAATTTCTATCTGCTTCCGGCCACTTGCTATTTTCTAACGGTGACTTGCAGCAGGACGTTTCAGCAGTGGATACAAATTTGGGCAACAGCCCATTGTTTGACAAAATGCCTGGCTGAAATGGCTCATGCTGGAATAACCGACTTCAAGCGCGGTTTCCGTCACGTTGAATTTGCCGGAACGTAGCAGTTCCGCTGCGCGCTCCATTCGCAATTGACGAAGATATTGCGGAATTGTCACGCCTAGTTCCTGCGAAAATGTCCGGCTCAAATAAAATGGACTGCAACCGACATGTTTTCCCAATTCCAACAAATCGGGCGGTTCAGCTAGATTGCCGCGCAATAATTCAATCACTCTTTGAACGCGCTCCTGCGTTACTCGCTTCTGACGTTCGCAGAAAAATTCTTCTTTGGCCGGCACAAAGAAAAATTCCGACATCAATTCCAAAACTTTTCCTTTAAACCAGACACCACGACCGGACAGCGGCGCCGGCGAATTCCGCAGTATTGAAGCCAATCGTTGTTGATCCGCCGTAAGCTTGCGTGTTTCAGAAATAACACTGGCATTCCGTTTTGAGAGAACGGCTTGAATTTGCGGATGCAGGCCAGCTTTGTCTTTACTGATGTATTGCTTCAAAAAATCGCGGGAGATTTCAATCGTAATGAATTGATGCCGTTGTTGTGACAGACGGCGAGCCGTCAAGGGATTGCGACCAGTAAAATAAAATGTTGCGCTGGCCGGAGGCAATCCCTGCTTTTTTCCGGCAATGGAAAATTCCGCGTGACCGTCCAGATTCAAACAGATTTCAACACTGTCAGGGTGAAAACTGTTTGCCACATCCAAAGACTCCGCGCACTCGAAGTCGTGCCATTCCACGCTAAAGCCGCTTTCTTGAAAGCCCGCCCACAGCGGACGCCAACCTTCGCCAAATACACGCCAAACATTTGCTTCGGTAAATTGTTCTTTTTTAGAAACTGTCGAAATCACCGTATTATTTTGCTGAAAAATTTGTGCTGATTCAAGTTTAGCGTTGTTCATCCGTTGCGTTTGAGTCACGCGAAAAAAAACTTTGTTACGGTATTCCAATCCTCTGCGCTAATTTTTCTGCACGCGATAAAAGCGCGCGCTGTTCGTCGCGTTTACGTCGGTAATGGACATGAAATTATTGGTGGTGAGCGTAAGTGAAAAGAGATTTGCCCAGCCCGCCGTCAAATCCGTCGAATATTGCACGGTGTAACTTACATTCGTTGCGCCGTTGAGTGTGAAGCCGAATTGTGATGATGAAATGCGCTGTGGCACAGTGATGAACGGTGTGCCGATGGGATAAACGATGATGTTCAGCACGACATTCGTCGGCGGGATATTCACGATGTGCGGCGAAATATCAATGTATCCCGCGGTGTCCAAATTATCCTTAAAACCGCCGTTCAAAAACTGCACCGTCCATTGTCCCGAAGCCACGCCAAACGAATAATTTCCTGAACTATCTGTGCTCGATTCAACTGCCTCATAATTCAGGCCATTGATGACGGCATTGGCTTCCAAGGTAACGCCAACAACGTTCGTGCCTGAATTATCCTGAACATTGCCCGAAATGGCGGCGGTTGTTGGCAACGCGATAAAATTCTGCAACGCGGTCGAATTATTCGTCGGTATCACCGAGTCGGAAGAATTGACGATATAATTGGCGAACGCCGCATTTTTTGAAGCCGTGGCATCAACGCCCCAATAATTCGTGCCGTCTCCCAAAGCGACGACTGTGTAATAACCATTCGCATCGCTATAACCTTTCGCGCTGTAACTGTCATTCACAGCATTTCCAGTGTCGGCGCTCAATTCAATATTTGCGAACGGCGCATTGGAATTGTCCGTGATGCGCCCGTAAAAAAGCGAATTGCCTTTGGGTAATGCAATATTGGCGCCGCTCACGTTATTGCTCGTAGTGTCCACTTGAAACGTCGCTTGCGACAACACATATGCGCGGCGCGCAAGCCGCTCCTTGCTCGGCTGAATTTTCCAGAACGATGGCGTGACGGCAGCGGAGTAATTGCCATTCGTATCTGTGAAAGCGATTTCAAAAAGCGAACTCGACTGCAC
>JAJPKI010000111.1 GCA_021323835.1 Verrucomicrobiota bacterium
CGCGAACAAGTGGCGGCCGGCCGGGAGATGCATTGGCTGCGAGTCGATCGTTACGTGCATGGCGAGGCAGAGAAGCCGGACGCGTTTTACTTTCAGCCGGTGCCGTGCATGCACTGCGAAAATGCGCCGTGCGAAGTCGTTTGTCCCGTCGGCGCGACGCTGCACGACAAGGAAGGATTAAATTTACAGGTCTATAATCGCTGCGTCGGCACGCGTTATTGCTCGAACAATTGTCCTTACAAAGTCCGTCGCTTCAATTTTCTCGAATATGCCGATTACAAAACGCCGAGTCTTAAGCCGATGTGGAATCCGAACGTGACCGTGCGCTGGCGCGGCGTGATGGAAAAATGCACTTATTGCATTCAGCGTATCAGTGCAGCGCGAATCAATTCTGAAAATGAGAATCGAAAAATCCGCGACGGCGAAATCAAAACGGCGTGCCAACAGGTTTGTCCGGCAAACGCGATTGTCTTCGGCGATTTGAGCGATGCGAATTCGCGCGTTTCAAAATTAAAAACGCATAAGCTGAATTTTCTGATGCTCGGACAATTGAACACGCGACCGCGCACGAGCTATCTCGCGAAACTGCGAAATCCAAATCCGAAATTGCAAAATGGCTGAAACCGTTTCAACCGAAGTTGCCAACGAACCGGCGAAAGCGATTTCGCCGCTCGGTTATCCGTCGCAATTGCTCGCGCCCGGGGAAAATTTTGAATCCGTTACGGAAACAATTGGCTCAATCGTTTTGCGACCGCGCCAGCCGAAGAGTTGGATTTTCGGCGCGGCCATCGCATTTGCGTTGCTGATGATTTTCTTTTTTGCTGTTTCTTATTTACTCTATCGCGGCGTCGGCATTTGGGGAATCAACATTCCGGTCGCGTGGGGATTTGCGATTGTGAATTTCGTCTGGTGGATTGGAATCGGTCACGCGGGAACTTTTATTTCCGCAATTCTACTTTTGCTTCACCAAAAATGGAGAACTTCGATAAATCGCCTGACCGAAGCGATGACACTGTTCGCCGTCGCGTGCGCGGGGATGTTTCCGTTGCTGCATCTTGGCCGGCCATTCGTCTTTTACTGGCTGCTGCCGTATCCCGATACAATGGGCCTCTGGCCGCAATTTCGCAGTCCGCTTGTCTGGGACGTTTTTGCTGTCGGCACTTACTTCACCGTGTCGCTGATTTTTTGGTATGCCGGTTTAATTCCCGATTTGGCGACGCTTCGTGACCGCGCAAAAACTCGCGCAAAAAAAATTACGTTCGGCATTCTCGCGCTCGGCTGGCGTGGCTCGGCAAAACATTGGCAAAATCATCAATCCGCATATTTACTTTTGGCGGGACTCGCGACGCCGCTCGTTTTGTCCGTTCACAGTGTTGTGAGCTTCGATTTTTCCGTCGCGCTCGTCCCCGGCTGGCATTCGACAATTTTCCCGCCATATTTCGTTGCCGGCGCGATTTATTCCGGCTTCGCGATGGTGCTGAATATCATTATTCCAATTCGCAAACTTTACGGACTTGAAAATTTAATCACGCAACGCCATCTCAACAACATGGCCGTCGTGATGCTCGCGACCGGAATGATGGTCGCTTACGGCTATGTGATGGAAGCGTTCATGGCGTGGTATAGCGGCGACATTTTTGAGCAATTCATGATGGCGAACCGCGCTTTCGGTCCGTATGGCTGGATTTTTTGGGCGCTCATGCTGCTCAACGTTTTAATTCCGCAACTGCTCTGGTCGAGAAAAATTCGCACGAATCCCGTCGCGCTCTTTTTCGTCGCGCTGTCCATCAACATCGGAATGTGGGTTGAACGATTCGTCATCGTCATCACGAGTTTGAACCGCGATTTCACGCCGTCCGCATGGCACATGTTTTATCCGACGATTTGGGATTGGGCGACACTCTTCGGCAGCGTCGGTTTGTTTGCGACATTAATTTTCTTGTTCATCCGGTTCCTGCCGATGATTGCCATTTCGGAAAGCCGTAAAATTGTTCACGAGCGAAAGGAAGGAAAATTGTGAATGTGAACGAAAATATTTACGGCTTGATGGCCGAATTTCCCGGCGGCAAAGAAATTTTAGCCGCTGCGAAATCCGCTCACGAACACGGCTATCGAAAAATGGAAGCGTTCACGCCATTTCCAATTGAAGGCCTGTCCGAAAATCTAGGACAAAAAAAATCATTCGTGTCGTCAATCGTTTTGATTTGCGGCATCGGCGGGGGACTCGGCGGTTATTTCATGGAATGGTATGCGAACGTCATCAGTTATCCGCAAAACATCGGCGGTCGTCCGCTCAACGTATGGCCAATGTTCATTCCCATCACATTTGAGCTGACGATCTTATCCGGTGCACTTGCCGCAATCATTGGAATGCTCGCGCTGAACAAATTGCCGGAACCGCATCATCCGGTTTTCAACGTTCCCGAATTTGAGCGCGCTTCTACTGACAAATTTTTCCTCTGCATTGAGGCTGATGACCAGAAATTTGATTTGAATGCGACGCGAAAATTTTTGGAAACGCTCAAACCGGAAAAAATTTTGGAGGTCGAAAAATGAAATTCGTTCCAAAATTATTTTTTGTGCTCGGAATGTTTGTCGCTGTTATCGGTTGCCGCCGCGACATGTTCAACCAGCCAAAATCCAATCCGTTGCGCGAAAGCAATTTCTTTCCCGACGGCGCGGCATCGCGACCGATTCCACCGCACACCGTTTCGCGAAATGATTTGGAAAATGACGAGGCCTTTTACACCGGCATGATTGGCACAAATCTCGTTACCGATTTTCCAATTCAAATTACGCGTGAAGTTCTTGAACGCGGACGCCAGCGCTTCGAAATCAATTGCGTTCCCTGCCACGGCGAAACCGGCGAAGGCAACGGCATCGTCGTTCAACGCGGATTTCCCGCGCCGCCGTCGTATCACATTGACCGATTGCGCAATGCGCCTGTCGGCCATTTCTTCGACGTGATGACGCGCGGCTACGGCGTGATGTTTTCGCAGGCCTCGCACGTCACACCCGAAGACCGCTGGGCCATCGCGGCTTATATCCGCGCCTTGCAATTCAGCGAAAATGCAAGATTCGCGGACGTGCCGACCAATGAAGTCGCAAGATTACAAATCGCACCATGAATGAAATTCTTTTCAGATTAAATCGCCTGCAAAAAATTTCCTTTGCCGTTGGAATTCTATTTTTGATTTTGTGCGGCTTCGGCGTCGCCATTGCGCCGCAGAAATTTTTTATTTCATGGCTGTGGTCATTCATTTTTTGGATTGGCCTGACGCTCGGCTGCTTCAACGCTGCGATGATTCATTATCTCACCGGTGGTCGCTGGGGAAGTTCGACGCGCCGGTTTTTCGAAGCCGGATTTATGACGCTGCCGCTGATGGGGATTTTTTTCATTCCAGTTCTTTTTGGCCTACACTTTTTATATCCATGGGCACGGCCTAACGAAGTTTCCGGCGACAAAATCCTTCAGCAAAAGATTATTTACGAAAATTTTCCGGCGTTTCTCGCTCGCGCCATTTTCTTTTTTGGAATTTGGATTTTAATTGCGACGCGGTTGCGCAAATGGTCGCTGCAGCAGGATTTAATGTCAGACGTCTCGCCGACAATCAAAATGCGCACGTTAAGCGGGCCGGGCATCGTCATCGTTCCGTTGACCATCACGTTTGCATTTGTGGATTGGATTATGTCCATCGAACCGGCTTGGTTCTCGACTATTTTTGGCGTCATCCTTTTGGCTGGAGAAATTCTCATCGCCGTCGCCTTCGTCATTCTCTTGCTCGCGTGGTTCCGGCCATTTCCACCGCTAGCAGAAATCGCAAATGAAAAACAATTTCACGACCTCGGAAATCTTCTGCTCGCGTTTGTGATGTTTTGGACTTACGTCGCGTTTTCGCAATTTCTCATCATTTATTCCGGCAATCAGCCGCACGAAATCGGCTGGTATTTGCGCCGCATTTGTGGAAACTGGAAATTTCTCGCCGGCGCGGTTGTCGCGTTTCATTTTTTTGTTCCATTCTGTGTGCTGCTTTTTTGCGCCGCTAAAAAAAATATTCGACGGCTCGCCATTATCGCTGCGCTTCTCTTTGTCGCGCACATTCTGGAAATTTTTTGGACGATTGCGCCGACGTTTTATCGCGACGGAATTTCAATTCATTGGACCGATTTTGCCGCGTGGCTTGGCATCGGCGGAATGTGGCTCGGTGTTTTTGCTGGAAACCTGAAATGTCATCCGTTGCTCGCCCGGAACGACCCGCAAATTGAAAATTCAATCGCAAAAACTGCCAATGCCTGAAAACACAAAACAATTTTCCGTTTCGCCGGAATCGCTCGAAGCGAAGCACGAAACGCGCGACCGCAATCCGCGCAATGTTTTAATCATTGCAATTTCAGCGACGGCCTTGCTCGCCATATCGCTCATCGTTTCGGGAATTATGTTCGGCAAATTTTCCGCGCATCGTCAAATACAGCAAATGCAATCGCTGGGGATTTTAACCGCGCCGACTCTTGCGCCGCTCGCGCGCTTTCCGAAACCGAATCTGCAAATTGACGACGACCATGCGCAAATGACGTCGCTGCTCGCGGCGCAAAACGAGAAATTGAACAGCTACGGCTGGGTTGACCGTTCGAATGGAATTGTCCGAATTCCGATTGACCGCGCGATGGATTTAATTCTCGAACGCGGCTTACCGACGCGAACAAACGGAAATTCGCAAACCGACGGCACGCCGTTGCAATTGATTCAGAATATTTCGCAGCAACAATGAAAATTATTTTCGCCATTTCAATTTTGATTTCGCTTTTGCTTTCGGCAAATGCCGCGAACAACTCGCTCACCGACGAACAATTGCTGCAAATCAAGTTCGACCAAAAATTAAACTCGCAGGTTTCACCGGCGCTGAACTTTCGTGACGAAACCGGAAAACAAATCCAACTCGGAAATTATTTTGGCAAACGGCCAGTCGTTTTAATTCTCGGTTATTACGGTTGCCCGATGCTTTGCACACTGGTTTTGAACGGCGCCACCGAAAGCTTTCGTGATTTGAAAACAAATGTGGGCGAACAATTTGACGTCATTTTTGTGAGTATTGACCCGACGGAAACGCCACAACTCGCCGCTGAAAAAAAGAAAAATTATGTGC
>JAJPKI010000183.1 GCA_021323835.1 Verrucomicrobiota bacterium
GGCCGCTTGACCAATGGCTCGGCCATCACGCAATGGCAATCAATCAGCAGCGATAACTTGCGCTGGACGTTTATTCCTACCGATAGCGGTTACTATCAAATCAATAGCGTCAAGAGCGGTTTGGATGCCGTGGTGCAGAGCGCTTCGACGTCGCAAGGCGCGGGCATCATTCAATGGTCGTTCGGTTCTGCCCAAAATGACCAATGGTTGCCGCAACAAAACAGCGACGGTAGTTACACCTTCGTCAATCGTCATAGCGGATTGGTGTTGGAAGACCCGGGTTCGAGCACTTCCACGAGCACGCAAATGGACCAATGGGGTTCTAACGGCGGAGCCAACCAGAAATGGAAATTGATTAAGCAGTAACGGCAGGGGTTGACAGAGCGCCGTTGCTTAAACGCGACGGCGCTTTTTATTTTTCGATGGAAACGGGAAATTAGTTTTGCTTGTCATCTGTCGAACGAAAGTATGATAGCGCAAAATAATCGGTTGTGTTAAATATCGTCAACGCCAAGGAGCCTTATGCACAAAAATTTTGTGCCCGTAAATCGCCGCGGCGGAAATAAACATAACCGCAATATGAAATCCCAAATTAAAATCAACTCGTGGTTAAAATCTGCTGTCATTGTCGGCGCAGGCGCAACGTTGCTTCTCGGCGCCGGCGTGGCGCGAGCGCAAGTCGGCAGCGGCTGGGCGCAGTTCTTCCCGAACAGCTACATCCAAATCGAAAGCAACGACGTTTTCTGTTCGTTTCCACCGGACTCCACCGTGATCAATTTCGCGGGCGTCCAATATACCAACAAGAACGGCATTGAAACATTTATGCTCGTCAATCATCACTCGAACCGCGTTGAACGGCGCTATTACGATGATTATTCCGACCGCCGGCAGTTTGAAGGTTATGTCAATGTCACCGGCCCGACCGAAGACGAAAAAATTCATCAAATCTTTTGCGCCAATCCGGACGGCCCGTATTTTCTGATTAGCGCCTACACCAACAGCGGCGGTGAACTCAAAGCGTTGGGCGCGGGCGGCGGCACATTGATTACCGGCTGCTATGGAACATGGGTGCGCATCAATAGCATCCACGACCAGGCCGCCAATCTTACCGACATTTACATCAACGGCACTTTGATGTCGCACGGCACGTGGGGCTCGGGAATTTCTTATTACACCAAATACGGCGACTACGGCACGTTGATGTCTGCCTATTCGGAAGTGCAATACAAAAATGTCAAAATGTTCCAGACCGGCACAAGCATTGACACTTCGGCGATTTATCAAATTCAAAACGAGGCCAGCGGATTGGTTTTGAACAATCAGGGTTCGCTGACCAACGGCTCAAAAATCACGCAATGGTCGTCGGCATCTACCAGCCAAAATTTGCAATGGACATTTATTCCCACTGACAGCGGCTATTATCAAATCAACAGCGTCAAGAGTGGAAAAGATGCCGTTGTGCAAAGCGCATCTACATCGCAAGGTGCCGGTATCATTCAATGGTCGTTCGGTTCGGCGCAAAATGACCAATGGCTGCCGCAAGAAAACGCCGACGGCAGTTTTACCTTCGTCAACCGCCATAGCGGCTTGGTGCTTGAAGACCCGGGTTCGAGCAGTTCCACCAGCACGCAAATGGACCAATGGGGTTCCAATGGTGGCGCGAACCAGAAATGGCAATTGATTAAGCAATAAGCGAACATTCAATGCAACGCGCGATTGCCAAACAGTCGCGCGTTACTTTTTTCAATTCTTGTCCGAAATGAACCCGCCGTTTATCTTTCGCGCCGCATGAAATTTTTTTGGCTGACAATTCCAGCCGCATTGATTTTTGGATTTGGCTGCTCCACGATGAATTCCAATTCCGGCAACGATGCCTTTGCGTCGCCAACACAACTCACCGCCATGTTGACCAATGGAAATGTTGTATTGCATTGGAAAAATAATTCCACGGCAGATGGCGGCAATTGGGTCGAATTCGCCACGCCCGGTTCCGACTTCGTTCAACTCGACGTTTTCATGTCCGATGCAAGTAGCACGACGTTTGTCCATCCGCGCGTCGCGCCGCAAACGACGTTCATTTATCAAATTCATCCTTTTTTCGGCAAAGCGACCGCGCCAATTGAAATCTCCACCGGCAGTCCGACGACTAACGCACCATCGCTCGATGAAGGTCCCATCGCTTCAACAAATGAAATTATCTCCGGCAAAACAAAAACATTTTCCATTCGCTCACTGAAAACATTTGCCAAAGCCGCGCCAACTGATTTCACCGCCACTCTTTCATCGCCTACGAGCGTTGACTTGCGTTGGAAAGACAATGCTTCGGACGAAGACGGTTATTTTCTCGAAATTGCGTCGAGCGCCACCGGAAAATTTTACCCGTGCGCCTTGCTTTCGGCCGATACCACCTCCTTTAGAAAAACCGGCTTGCCGCCAAAT
Organism: Verrucomicrobiota bacterium; assembly: GCA_021323835.1. GTDB lineage: Bacteria > Verrucomicrobiota > Verrucomicrobiia > Limisphaerales > UBA11358 > UBA11358. The sequence goes on from JAJPKI010000183.1 coordinate 2,440, forward strand.
ACAAAATGTTTTTTCCGCGTGCGCGCTTACTTTTACGGCAAACCATCCGAAACTGCTTCTGTCAATACGTCGTCGCAATTGCCGCCTGCTCCAAATAATTAATTTCTTTAAGTTTAAATCGTCGAACCGATTTTCATTCAAGCGGCATTATTGAGCAATCATCTCAATGACCGCGCTGTCGAATGCATTATGACATTCCGTCGGCAGACCGTCGCGCATCAAGGTCGCGCCGTCGGCAATTTCGCCGGTATAAACTTCGCGGTCATTTGTCGCGCGAACTCGATAATGCTTTTGCGGGTCAAGCCCACGCGGCTTTACAGATTTATCTTCGCCACCTTTCAACTGATATACGAACAGCACGGCGCGCGATTTGTCGGCGGAAACGTAATCCAGCGCGGCGCGCGCACTGTCGTAAGGCGATTCGAGCCGGTATAAATCGCCTTGTTCCACGACGTCGCGGATTTCTTTTTTGTAAAGCGCGATGGAATTGGAAAGAAATTGCAAATCCGACGGCGACAATTTCCGCACGTCCATGTCCACGCCCAGCGCGCCGCTCATCGCCACATCAATCGCGAATTTCAGCGGGCGTTTGCCCATTTGCGTCACGTGCGCGGCGATGGTTTCCGCCGGAAAGAAATGGCTGAAGCCCCATTGGATTTTGATTCGCGAAACAGGGTCGGTGTTGTCGCTCGGCCAGAACGAATCGAAATATTTCATCGAGCCGTAATCTACGCGGCCGCCGCCGCCGGAACACGCCATCGCCATCACGTTCGGAAAACTCGCGGCCATGTTGCTCATCACGCCATAAAGCGCGAAATTATATTTGATGAGCAATTCAGATTGTTCGTCCGCCGGCAAATACGTCGAGCCGGGTTGATTGACGAAACGGTTCGCGTCCCATTTGGTGTAGCTCACGCCCGGCGTGGAAAGCGTGTTGCTCACGACGCCCCAGACAAAATTTTCCACCTTCGGATTGCTCAAATCCAAATCCAATTGGTTGCGGCCATAAATAAATTCGCGCTTCGGCTGTTGAATCGCCCAATCGGGATGCTGCTCGAACAAATCGCTCGACGGATTGACCATTTCCGGCTCAATCCAAATTCCAAAATTGATTCCGCGCTTGTTCGCTTCGCTCGCGAGGAAGGAAACTCCGTGCGGCAATTTGTTCGTGTTCGCCTGCCAATCGCCGAGGCCGGCGTTGTCTTTATTGCGCGGATGCGCGTTGCCGAACCAACCGTCGTCGAGCAGGAACGTGTCCGCGCCGATTTTTTTCGCGCCATCAAACAGCGACACGATGAGTTGTTCGGTGAAATTCATGTCGGTCGCTTCCCAATTGTTCAACAATACCGGACGCGGCTTATTGCCATCACGAATTCCGTATTGCCGCGCCCAACGATGAAAATTGCGGCTGACCTGACCTTTGCCCGAATCGCTCCACGTCCAAAGCATTGAAGGCGTCGTGAACGTTTCGCCGGGTTTCAATTTGTATTCCGATGCGAATGGATTGATGCCGCACAACGCGCGCAAACGATTTTTGAAATCCAAATCAAACGCCAATTGAAAACTGCCCGACCATTCCAGCGAACCGCCGATGGTTTCGCCGGTTTCTTCATCCGCTGGAGCGTTCAGCGACAAAATGAACGACGGAAATCTAAATCGGTCGGCGCGCACGCCGATTTTCGAATCAAGAATTTTGATTCCGTGTCCAAGTTTTTCTTCATCCATCGTCGCTTCCGTTTTGTAATCGCCGTGGAATTGCGTCAGCCAATATTCGCGCGCCTTGAATTGCGGCGCTGCCGAGGCAAATCGTGCAAGCGTGACCGTGCCATTTTCGCCGTTGCGGATTTCCGTCCATTGTTCGATGACATCTTCAGCCGCGTAAGATTTAAAACAAAGCGTGACGAAAAACGGATACGCCGGGTCGCGCAATTCAATTCGAGTGAGCGAGACGTTTGTATCAATCGTTGTCGTCGAATGTTTCACGTAAATCAAATCCGTAGAAGTGTTGCCGTCGGCGTGCGTCGCTTCGAGCGCAGGCTCCAAAATAAATCCGTCGCCGAACGGCGGATACAATTCCGTTTCGCGCGCGAGCACATTGGTTTTGGCAATTTCCTTTTCCGGCGCGCCGTAATGAAGTTCATAAACACGGCCGTCATCGCCAACGCGCAACATTAAAACCGAGTGCGCGGTGGGAATGTTGATGGATTCGCCGCCGGCGGTGGTCGTTGGAAAATCCGCAGCACGCGCGGAAACTGCAAATAGAAGAGCAATTAGGAATTGTGCATATTTCATAAGCGATAAGATATTGACTGCGACTGCCGACGATTTGTCCACAAATTATTTCGAGCAGAACCGTAGCCGACAATTCATTTGAAATAAAAACCGGCTTTTCATCAAAAAAAAATGGCCGCCGGCGTTCCCAGTTACGCGCGGCGGCCTTCCCAATTGTTGCTCGAAAACGAATTCTCGCAACGGGAAATTATTGTTTCAAGATGTAGAACTTCTGCACGTCGGAAGGATTGACAATGTTGGTGGACAAATTGAGATTACCATTTCCGTCAAAGGTATTTGTCAGCAACGGCGTCCAATTTGTCAGCGGCAACGCAACGTTGGTGCTGGACAGCAGGACGAATGGTCCGCTGACTGCGCCGTTGGTTGCAGAAATAGTCAAAGTGGTTCCATTCAACGCGACGCTCGTGATGCGCGGAGTTGACGGCGGGCCGGTGACGGCCGGGGAGATTTTCAAAGCGCCGCTAACGCCGAGGCTATTGGTATCCCAAACCATATTTGCTCCGGGCGTCGCCGGAACAATGCTGCTAAATACGCCGCTGTAAGTTCCTGCGCTAAACAATTGGAGCACAGTATTGGTCGTGAAGGGATTCGCCAAATCCAGATTGGAAACGACAAGGGTGCCGCCGAAAAATACGGAGCCGCTGGTCAGTTTATCCACTTGCGCGGCATTGTTCGTCGCCTCCATGTAGGTTGTGCCCTTCAAAGTGACCGCGCCCGAGACCGTCAAATTGCCAATGATGCCTTTGCCGCCGGGCGAAAGCGTGGAGCCGACGTTGTTGGTGATTTTGCCGGTGACGTTGCCGCTGCCCGCGATGGTTTGTCCGTTGTTCAAGGTGAGTGTCTGGTCGCTGCGACCGCTGACATCGAGCGTTGCGCCGGAAGCGACAACAATGTTTGAACTTGCCAGCGACGCGCCGCGCAAGGTCAATGAGCCGGCGCTAACCAATGTATCGCCGGTGTAAGTTTCGTTGGCCGACAAAATCGTATTGCCGGAGCCAAGTTTAGTCAGCCCAAATGAACCGCTGGACTGTGAAATCACGCCGTTCAAATACAAATCGTTGCCGCTGGCGTGGAGAATGGTTGAGTTGGCCGTCAGTGTAATTGGACCGTCATTGGTCGCGCCTCCGCCGGCGAGGTTGGTGATAGTGCCGCCGTTGAGCGTAATCGGGTCGGTGAATCCTCCGGCTGACAAACGGAAACTTCCCAGTGCGCCGCCGCCGTTCACGATGACGGTGCTGTTGCTGACGATGGAGGTCGTCTCGAAGGACATTACGCCGCTGTTGATGACAATGCTGCCCGTGTTCGTGACAATCACATTGACGAGGCTGATTTGATTGTTGCCGGTTTTAGTCAGCGTATGTCCGCCCAAGTCGAGCACCGGTCCCGGCGAACCATTGCGCCAGTCGAATCGCGCCGAACCGCCGATAGTCGCGTCGCCAGCCAGCAGAACATTTTCAAACGCGTTCTGTTGATTGGTCCAATTATTGATAATCGCGCCGTTGCCATTCACGCCGGCGCCGGAAATGACGAATTGCTTGGTGCCAAAATTCAACCCGTTGCCGACGGTGTTGGAAGAAATGTTCAAGGTGGCGCCGTTGGTGATGAAAACAATTCCGTTTGTCGCGCCGAGCGAATTATTGTTCTGCACCGCGACCATGCCGCCGGCAATAAGTGCATTGCCCGTGAAATCATTTGTCGTCAACAGCGTCAATGTGCTGCTGCCCATTTTTACAAGGCCGGTTGCGCCCGAAATTTTACCCACGCCGGCAATCGTATAATTGGTCGTTGAATTATTGGTGACAGCGGCCGGCAAAACCGTCGCGGTCAGATTGATGCTTGTGTTTGGCGTCGTTGAGTTGGTGATGCTGTCGTCCAACAGGACAGAATCCAAATTGAAAAATATATCGTTGGCGGCTGTTCCGGGATTGAACCAATTTTGCGACGAGTTCACGTTCCAGGTGCCGTCGCCGGAATTATTGTTCCATTTGAGCGACGTCGGGCCGCCCGAAACGGCGACGGTAATTTGCGAATTGTTTCCGGTGCCTTGATTGAGCGCGAAATTGTAGCGTGATGCGCCCGAAAGCAATGACACCGTCGTGTTGAAACCATTTACTAAATTGCCGCTGTAAGTGAACAGCGTATAAGTGCCCTGCGCCAGGGTTCCGCTGATGGGATTAATGCGAATCCTTGAATTTCCCCCGTCCAAATCACCTCTGACAACAATCAAATCGTTAACCCCACCACCTGCGGTAGTTGTCGCGCTCAAATCAAAAATGTTCGTGGCAAAGTTGCCATTCAAGCCGTATTGCAACGCGCCGTCGCCGCCCGGATAAACATCCACGCCGTCGCCGAATGTTAAAGTGCTCGGGTGACCGGCCACTCCGGGATGAACAAATGCTTCGATATCAGTCGCACCGATGTTTGTGCCGTTGCCACCAAGGAACACTCCGACGGGTGAGCTGGATTGACTTATGTTTTCAGTCAGGATGTTGTTGGGGTCGCTGCTGAGGGCATTCAAAATATATGTGCCGTCGTTGATCGTCGTGCCGCCGCTGTGGCTGTCTACGCCGGCAATCACCAGCGTGTTGGTATCAAATTTTGTCAATGAACCGGTGCCGCTGATGTTGTTACTCAACGTCAATGAACCGGCCACCACAATGCCCCCGCTGCTGCGGAAAGTGATTCCCACGGCTCCGTTCAATGTCATCGGTCCGACAATCGTGTTATTTGCGCTAGAGATGTCCAATGTGCCGAGATTGTTGTTGATGCCGTTGCCGTTGAGGACAATGTTTTTGTTGAACAAGTTTGTAGCCGCAAAAATAGAAAGCGTTGCGCCATTTTCAACTGTCAACGTTTTGGTCGGGTCGCCCAAACCAGTCGTCGCCGATTCAATACTCAAACCGCCGCCTTGAATATCAATGTCACCAAGATTTGTATCCACCGTTACACCTGTAATCGCAACAAAGTTGGCGCCTACTTTGGTCAATTTTGCGCCGGGTGCCGCAGTCAAACTCGCGCCATTGGCGTCGGAAGTGGTCGCGCTTCGCAAATCCCAGCGTCCCTGATTTGCGCCGGCAACCGGCCCGCCAATGGTCGTATCACCCGCAAGAGTTAATCTGGCAATCGCTGGCAATACATTCGTGCCGCTGTTGTAAATGGCGCCTTTCGTTGCGTCCGGACCGGTGCCGGAAACCACCACCGGTTCCTGCCCGATGTTGTGACCAAAAACATCCAATGCCGCGCCGCTGGAAATAATTGTTCCTGCATTTGTCGCGCCGAGCGCAGAATTATTTCCCAGTTTTAACACGCCGCCTAAAACGGCGACTGTTCCGGCGAAATCATTTGCGTTGCTCAACGTCAGCGTGCCGGAGCCGTTTTTCAAAATGCCCGTCACCCCGCTGATTTTGCCGGGACCGTTGAGAACGTAATTCGCAGACGAATTGTTCGTGAAGGCCGTCGGCGACATCGGAGCGGTCAAAGTCACGAGCGTTTGGCTCGCGGTGTCATCGAACGTCACGCTATCGCCCTGATAAAAATAATCCAGTTGCGAACTGCCGAGGTTAAGCCAGTTAGTCGTAATGCCGGAATCCCATGCGGCTGACGAACCGTCCCATTTTAAATTTGCGCCTGCGCCGCTGAATGTCACCGTCAAATTCGTCGTCGTTTGGTTAAACGAGGCATTGTAATGAGTGCCAACCGTCGAACTAAAACTTCCGCTCTTGCTGCCGAAATAAGCGAGCGTGTAAGGAACGCCAAGCAACGGCGCGCCCAACGTGTTCGCCACTTTCACCGTTCCGGCTTCGGCGAGATTTCCATTCACCAAAAGCAAATCATTGACGCCGCTGCCGTCGACGTTAGTCGAACCGACATCAAATGAAAGTGTTGCGCCACTGCCCATCGTCAATCCGTTGCCTGCGGAAAATGTTCCTGCCGCGCCCACGTTGCCCGGCGCGAGTGTGCCGTTGAGAAAAACTGCGCCTGCATTTGAACCGGTCATCGCAATCGTCGAGCCGGGAGCATTCGTTAAAATGCCGCCAGTGGCAAGTGCGCTGGCAATGAGCGTGCCGTTGTTCACAATGGTCGCGCCGGCGTAGCTGTTCGAGGCCGTCAAACTCAACGTGCCGCTGCCGTTTTGAATTACGGAGCCGGTGCCGGAAATACTGTTTGCAAAAACCACGTTGTTGGTGCGATTGAAAATGAGCGTGCCGTAATTTGTCACGCCGGCGCCGCCAAGATTTCCATTTCCATCTCCATTTCCGATTTGGACAATGCCATTTGAAATCGTCGTGGCGCTGAAATTATTTGCGAGGCTGTTGTCAATGGTAAGTTTGCCCGAACCGGTTTTGACCAGCGGTCCTGACGCATTGCCAGCGCCGCTGAACGTGTAGTTATTCAGCGTGTTGCTCACGGTGACGCCCAATGGGAAAAGCGGCATCGTCAAATTAACCGTGCTATGCGCCGTGAGCGAATCGTCA
>JAJPKI010000091.1 GCA_021323835.1 Verrucomicrobiota bacterium
CGCTTTTTCCGCTTCCTGAATCTTGCCGTTGATTTTGTTCGACGTGAAATCGCTTTCGACGCGCACGAAATTGCCGCGCAATTCATTCACGATTTGTTTCGCGTAATTGATGAGCGGCTCGTCCTCGCCAATCGTCAGCACGCGCACCTGTTCCGGCGCGAGCCAGAGCGGAAAATTGCCCGCGTAATGCTCGATAAGAAAACCGATGAACCGCTCGTGTGTGCCCAGCGGCGCGCGATGGATGCACAACGGCGTCTGGGTCGAATTGTCGCGGTCGCGATACACGAGGCCGAATTTTTTCGGCACGGCGAAATCCACCTGATTCGTCGCGATGGTGAATTCGCGGCCAATCGCGCTCCAGACCTGCACGTCGATTTTCGGCCCGTAAAACGCCGCCTCGTTCGGCACCTCGACGTAATTGATGCCGGAATTTTTCAATACGTCGCGCACCATGTTTTCCGTCTGAATCCACAACTCCGGCTCGTTGACATATTTTTTGCCGAGACCTTCCTTCGAATGCGTGCTGAAACGCATCTGATATTTTTCAAGGCCGAAAATTTTGAAATACTTCAGATACATTTCGTTGACCGCGCTGAACTCGGCGGCGAATTGTTCTGGCGTGCAATAAATGTGCGCATCGTTCATGTTCAGCGAGCGGACGCGCATGAGGCCGAACAATTCGCCCGACTGCTCGTAACGATAACAAGTGCCGTATTCCGCAAGGCGCAACGGCAAATCGCGATAACTGTGCGGTTCAGCCGCAAAAATGCGGTGATGATGCGGACAGTTCATCGCTTTGAGGTAAAATCTTCCCCGGCTTCGAACTTCCAAAATGCGTTCAAAAATCGAATTCAATTTTGAAGTAGCGGTTTCGAGGTCAGCTTTTTTTGAAGTCACCAATAAACCTGTTAAAAATTTTTGAAGACGAGTAAAAATATTTACGGCCTTTTCAATGTCTTGTGAATCTCCTAATTCTTTGCGCTCTTCATCTGCTAATTTTTTAAGCTCAGCTTCCTTCGCTCCTAGTTCAGTAAGAATTTCATCACGCTCTTTAAGCAATCTAAAAAATTCTTGCTGATCTTCTACATCCAATGGCAATTGCATTGGCGCGAACATTGATTCGGCGTAATACGGCAAATGTCCGCTGGTGCGATACATTTTCTCCTTAGCCAAGTGCGGCGTTTTCACGCGCACATAACCGGCGGCAAATTCTGTTTCTTTCGCCAGCTTTTCCAGTTCTTCCACAATCGCCGTGCCTTTCGGCAGCCACAACGGCATTCCCGGCCCAACAAATTCTGGATCAATTTTGAATAAACCCATTTCTTTGCCAATTTTCCGATGGTCGCGCTTTTTCGCTTCTTCGAGCATCGTGAAATATGCGTCCATCTCGGTCTTGTTCTTGAACGCCGTGCCGTAAATGCGTTGGAGCTGCGGATTCTTTTCGTCGCCTTTGTAATACGCGCTGGCCACGTGCGTGAGCCGGAACGCGCCGATGTTGCCGGTGCGCATCACGTGCGGCCCGGCGCAGAGGTCGAGAAAATCGCCGTTGCGATAAAATGAAATCGGCTCGTCCGCCGGAATGTTTTGGATGATGTCCAATTTGAATTTGGAGACTGCGTCTCTTTCACCAAGGGCAGCCAAGCGACCTTTCTTCGCGTAGTCCAAAGCTTCGTCCCGATTGACGACGACTTTTTCAAAGATGTGGTTCGCCTTGATTTCCTTTTTCATTTCTTCCTCGATGCGCGGGAAATCTTCGGGCGCGATGCGATGCGAGAGTTCGACGTCGTAATAAAATCCGTTTTCGACCGGCGGGCCGGCGGCGAATTGCGCGTCCGGCCAGATTTTCAAAATGGCCGTGGCGAGCACGTGCGCGGCGGAATGCCGGATGCGCTCCAGCTCGGTCATTTTCTGGCGGTCGTCCAGTGTCTTCCGTTCAGATTGCATAGATATCTTTTAACGCAAAGACGCAAAGATATAAAGGCGCAAAGGAATTGAGAACCGTTTTTCTTTTGGCGTCTTTGCAGCTTCGCGCCCTTGCGTTAATTTTTTTGCGCCGTTTTCCAAATCGCCATCAACCCGCCGAATCCGCACAGCAACAATGCGCTCACGGCAATCGCGCCGCTGTTTTGAAATTGCGGCAGGAATTGCAGCGACAGCGCGCCGACGGCCGGGCCGAGGCAATTGCCAAGGCCAATGGTCGCTTCATGAATGCCGCCATGTTCGCCGCGCGTTTCGCCGCCGGCGTCCATCGAATAGAACAGCGACGAGTAATAAATCAGGCCAATCGCGCCGCCGAAAAAGATTTGCGCGATGATGAGCACGATTAAATTCGGCGACATGAGAATTGTCGCAAACGAAAAAATGAGAATCGCAAACGACGCGATGAGCCAGCGTGCGCGATAATGCCAGCCCGTCCAATGCCACAACACTATGAACGCACCGAGCCGCACAAAGCACCACAGCGAGCAGACAAATCCCGCGAGCATCGGCGACAGGTCGAATTTATGCGCGATGCCGGGAACAACGGCGATGAGCGTGTTGATGGCGATGTAGGAGAACGGATTCGAGAGCCACGCCATTTTCAGAAAAATTTTCGCTCGCGGCGACGCAGGGCGATGCGGTTCCGGCGGCAAATCGGTTTTTGGTTTGCTCAACGCTTCGCGCGCCATTTCCGTTGCGTGATGATGCAACCAGAATGTCAGCGCCAGTTGGAAAAGCACGATGCCCAGCGGCAGTGCGAAAATGATTTTGTATCCGAATCTTTCGATGAGTGAGCCGCCGATGAAAAATGCCACGGCGTTCGTCACCGCCCAGACGACATTATAAAGGCCGACGACATTCGGCAATCGTTCGGCGGTTTCACTGTTGCTCACGAGCGCTTCGAGCGTCGGCCAGATGAAACACATTCCGATAGTCAGGCATGAAGCGGAAATGACCTGGCCGGAGATGGATTTCAAAAGCAAACCGGCGACGAGCGAAATCGCCATGATGCTGAAACCGATTTTCAGCGCCGTGAAATAGCCGTGGCGTTGGCCGAATTTCCCCGCCTGCCACGCAGCGGGAACATAAATGACTCCAAGATATGCGGCGAACGCGAGGTTGTGCTTGTTGTCGAAGCCGAACCAGTCGCGCATGAGGAAGTAGAGATAATTAAAATAGAGAATCGTCGCGAAGGAATTCAATCCTTCGAGCGTGAAGCAGGAGAATCTGATTTTCTGGCGCGAGGTCATCGTGCTGCGGAAATTTCTTCGATGGCTTTTCGGCAATACCATTTCACCGCGTCGCTCATCGGTGGCTGCAATTTGTCCAATTCAGCGGCGGAACACCAGCGAATGTCGTGATGTTCTTCGGTGGCGAGTTTTATTTGCGCGGAATTTTTCGGGCGTGCCCAATAAATCATCCCGATGTGTTCGTGCGTCTCGGAAATGCGATGGATATCTAAAAATCGCGGCGCGATGAGCGCACGCGTGCCGGGCGAAGTTGTGGGCGGCCGTTCGCCGAGCAATTCCACATCGAGGCCGCTCTCCTCTTTCGCCTCGCGCAACGCGGCCTGTTCCGGTTCTTCATCCAATTCGATATGCCCGCCGAGCGGCAGCCATTTATCGAGCTTGCGATGATGGATGAGCAGGATTTTTTTGTCGTGAACGACAAAAATCGCGACGGTAAAATCAATTTTTTCGTGAATATGAGCCATAAATAAAAACGCCCCGACTTGCGCCGGGGCTTTGCAAAAATTCTCCGGCAATCATTTCATGCGGTCAAAATTCTTTTGAAGAATCTGCCAATCCTTCAAACCTGTGACTTTGCTCTGGAACGATTTATTGATTTCCGCTTCCTTCGCGTTTTTCGTCGGCTTGTTGACTTTGTAAAAAATTCCGAAGCGCCCCGGAAAATCTTCGCCCGCCAATTTGTAAGCCGCAAGTTCGTCGGTCACGTCGTGGTCTTTCGGCACTTCATTGAAGACGCCGCCTTTGCGCGGATTGCTCGCATCGAATGCGCCTTCGTAAAATTCCACGCATTCGCTCAAGCATTCGATGAAGCTGAAACCGTCGTGGTCCATCGCGGCTTCCATCATTTGCAAAACGTGATTCGGATTCGTGTGCGTCGTGCGCGCGACGAAGGTTGCGCCCGCGGCAATCGCCTGCTTCATCGGATTAATCGGATAATCCACCGCGCCCCACTGGTCGGTCTTACTTTTAAAACCGAGCGGCGATGTCGGCGAAGTCTGTTTTTTCGTCAAACCGTAAACCCAATTGTCCATGACGCAATACGTCATCTTGATATTTTTGCGCGCGGTGTGATTGAAATGATTTCCGCCGATGGAAAATGCGTCGCCGTCGCCGCCGAAAACAAAAACGTGTAAATCAGGTCGCGAAAGCGAAATACCGCTCGCAAATGGCAGCGCGCGTCCGTGAATAAAATGTGCGCCGTGCGCCTGCACGAAATACGGAAAACGGCTGGAGCAGCCGATGCCCGCGACGGTCGTGATTTTTTCGTGCCACATCTTGCGCTTTTCAATCAGCTTGAAATAAAGCGCGAGCACGGAAAAATCGCCGCAGCCCGGACACCATGTCGGGTGGTCGGCGGAGATTTCTTTTTTGGTCAGGCCTTTGCGTTCTCCCGTAGGGGAGGGTGCAATGCCGTTGCTCGCAGGACGGGGTAATTCGACAGCGGGAACGCTCATGGTTTTATTCCTAGTCTCTTTAATCGGTTAAATCATCAGGATGCGTCTGTGGCGCCTTATAGTTTGCGCAGGCCGGAGGTGATATCGGTTTTGGCGCGTTCAAGAATTTCGCGCACCTTCCAGGTAAGTCCGTCGGTCTTGTTGATGCCGCGGATTTTCGGATCGCACAAGCGGGCGCGCAGGATGCAGGCGAGCTGGCCGTAGCCGTAGAATCCTTCGTCGTTCAACTCGACCACGAAGACATGCTGGAAGCCGGAGAAGATTTCTTCGAGACCGTTCGGCAGCGGATGAAGATGCCGGATATGAATGGCTGAAATGGCGTCGCCGGCGGCGCGCGCGAACTGC
>JAJPKI010000263.1 GCA_021323835.1 Verrucomicrobiota bacterium
CCGTATTTTTTGGCGACGCTTTATTTGCTCGTGCTTGTGGCGGCGGCGATTGGTTTCATGTTTCAGAAATTGGCGGACGCAAAAGACGAGCAAATCACAGATTTGCAACCTAAATTGGAAGAGAAGCAGCATTTGGCGGGAGAATTCAGCGACGCCAAAGACAAATTGGATAAAGCATTGTCCGAAGCGAACCAGGTAACGTTGTGGATGCAGGAACGATTTTATTGGGGGGATTTATTTTCGGATTTGCGCGCCGCATTGATTCGGTCTGAAGACGACGTGAAGAAAAAATATTCCGCGCAAAAAACGGACGTTCAAGTTGGTATTTGGGTGGAGCAAATGCTGATGGGCGCAGCGGCAATACCGCAACCGACGGGCGATAATCCGCAACCAGCCGACCAAAATCCAACGCCAGCGCCGGCAACGGCTCCGGGCGCAAATACAATTACTTTAGTCTGCCGCGCGGTGGATTTGTCCAGCACGCCGGGAATGGAATCGGCAAATCAGGACATTGTCTATGCGGTCGAGCGACAGTTGAAAGCATCGCCATTGATTGACGATAAATCCGTGCAGCCGTCGGCGCAGCTTTCGTCGGTGCAGCCGGTCATCGAAGGTTTTGGAACATTTACGTTTCAGGTGACGCTCGCGCCAAAAAATCCTTTAAAGCTGGCTCAACAATGAATTGGTTAAAGCGAAATTTGTTTTTTGCGATTGGCCTGGTAGTGGCTGTGCTGCTGCTGGGCGCGTGCGGTTATTACATTTGGAATGAAATGTCGCGCAATTCCACGAAGTTCGATTCGTTGAACCAAATTTATACTTCGCTCGGCCAAATCAAACCCGGCACTGACAAGCCGGAAAACACTCAAGCTGCAAAAGACCAGGCCAGGCAAGTGCGTGAGTGGATTGCGAGTGCGAAGAAAAATTTCACGCCGATTGCGCGAATTCCTGAAGGGCAATTGAGCGACGAAGCATTTAACACGTCGCTGCACCGCGTGATTCGGCAATTGACGGATGAAGCATCAACGTCGGGCGTGACATTGCCTCAGGGATATAATTTTTCGTTTCAGGCGCAGAGTGGCAAAGCGCTATTCGCGCCGGGCAGTTTGGATAAATTGGCGGTGCAATTGGGCGAGGTCAAAACCATTACGGAAATTTTTTACGGCGCGCACATCAACGCGCTGGAAGGCATCCAGCGCAATCGCGTTTCCGACGACGACACGCAAAGCCAGGCGCTTGATTATATTGACGAGCAACCGGTGACAACGGAGTCGGTCACGATGACGCCGTATCAGGTGACGTTTCGCGGATTCAGTTCTGAAATCGGGCAGGTCCTCGCATCGCTGGCATCGTCGCCGAATTGTTTTCTGGTCAAGACAATCAATGTGCAGCCGGCCAATGCTCCGGCTGCGGGCACGGAAACGGCCGCGCCGGCGCCGATGACGGCGGCGGCTTCCGGACGCGGGCCGCAAACGCTTTTGACGGAACAAATGTTGCGCGTAACGATGATGATTGAAGTCGTGAAATTGAAATAAAATGGGATTCATCAAGAAACATTACGAAAAAATTATTTTAAGCGTCGTGCTGCTGGCGCTGGTGGGCGTGCTGTTCCTGATGCTGATTGTCATCATGGCGGATAAATCGAAAATGGAAGATGCAAAACGGGCGCTGATAGGCGGCGGTAAAGCCGTGCAATTGGCGCCGCTGGATTTATCGCGTCAGGATGAAGTCGTTGACCGGCTCAAACAAACGCCGTCATGGGATTTTACGGAAACGAATAAATTGTTCAATCCCGTGCTTTGGCAAAAGAACGCCGGAAAAATTGTAAAAGTGGAAAACAGCAAAACAGTCGGGCCTCATGCTGTCACAATTGTGCGAATTATTCCGCTTTATTTTGTAGTTTCACTGGATTCGGTGGACACAAATACGGTGACACCGCGTTACCAGGTCAGCGTGGAACATCAGGCGGCGGCGATGGCAGCCATGCGGCGGAAAGTGCCTCATTACGTTGGCGTGGGCGAATCGGTGAAGAACACCTTCAAGCTCGACAAAATTCAAGGACCGGCCGCAGACCCGACGGAATTGAGTGTGGTTTTGCCTGACGGCACGACGAATGTGGTGAAGAAGACCGAGCCGTTTCGTCGCGTGGAAGGCTACGCGGCGGATTTGCGGTATGACCCGGAAAATAAAAAATTTGATAATGCGCGCTCGGGCGACCATATAAATTTTGCGAACGACGATTATATCGTTGCCATTGACCAAAACGAAGTGGTATTGTCGGCGCAATCAAACCAAAAAAAATACGTGTTACCATACAGGCAGTGAAAATAGTTGCATTTGAGTTGCGGTTGGAATCACGAATGAACCTGACATGAGCATGACAAAAGCTGTTCCTTTTCGGCTGGCACTTCTTTTTTTATTGGGCGCGAGCGCGGCGCTGTCCGCGCAAACGGCCAACACAGCAGCCCCATCCACCGGCGGCATGACGGCCACCGACATGGCGGTGACCAAAGCGATTGAAGACCAGGCAAACACCATCGTGCTGCGCCAAAAAATCGTGGAGGCCAAATCCGCCGCCGCGCGCGGCGATTTGCCCAAGGCGGCAAAACTTTACGAAGACGCCAAGACGCTCGTGGACCAAATCGGTTCAGGCATTGATGTAGAGGCGGCGCAGACGATTTCGGGTTTAGTTGCCGTGCGCATGGAATTGGCCAAAGAGGCCCAAAAAGACGGCAATTATTTGGAAGCGGACAATCAAGTGCAACGTGTGCTCAAAGTGGACCCGCAAAATCCTGAAGCGATTGCCTTTAAGAAAAATAACGACGCGATTTTAACGGCGATGAAGGGAAAAATGCCCGACACCGCGACGCTGGAAAAATTGCCGCAAATTAACGCGGATAAAACACAGTCAGATACTTATGTGCAAAACGGCAAATTACTTTATGAAGCCGGAAAATTTGAAGAAGCAGAAGTGCAATTGGATTTGGCGCTGAAGTTGGACCCTGACAACTCGGCGGCGATTTACTATTTGAAACTCGTCAAACAGGCTTACTACGAGCGCGGCGAAAATCTTCGCACAATTGACCAACAAAATGCGATGCTTGATGTTTCGCGCGCATGGCGGCAAAAGGAAGGGTTGACACTGCCGGTGCCAAATCCGTATGTGACCAACACGGACATTCACACCGGCGTCGGCCGCGACACGATTTACAGCAAGCTGAACAAAATTCGCGTGGAAAGCGTGCCATGGGACGAAGGCCGTCCCTTGAGCGAAGTGATTCATTTTTTAATTGACCAATCGCGTTTGCGCGACCCCGACAAGAAAGGCGTTAATTTCGTTTTCAATCCCAACCAGGAAGCGGCCAGCACAGCTGCCGGTGCCGCACCCGCTGTGCCGACGATTATCAATCCAAACACCGGTCAACCGGAACCCGTTCCGGGTGCAGGCGGCGGCACCAGCGAGCCGGTGGACCCGACGCAAATTCACGTGGCATTAAATTTGGCGGACGTATCGCTGCAAAATCTCATTGACATGATTGTGCTCGTCGCCGACAAGCCGATTAAATATTCGGTCAACGACGTTGGCGTCGTATTTTCCACCAAGCCGTCCGGCCCTGAGCCGCCGACTTTGGAAATGCGCACGTTCCGCGTGGACCCGAACACATTTTTCCAGGGCCTGCAAAACGTCGGTTCATTTACATTCGGCAGCGCCAACAACAATAGCGGCGGC
>JAJPKI010000138.1 GCA_021323835.1 Verrucomicrobiota bacterium
AACCCGCATGGCTTTATTATTTCGACCGCAAACCGCCCGGCCGTGACCGTGAAAAATACGGCGCGTTTCATTCCGCGGATGTTGAATACGTTTTCGACACGCTCGATGCCACGGCGCGTCCGTGGGAAGAAGCCGACCATAAACTCGCCGATACGATGATTGCCTATTGGTCAAATTTCGCGGCGACGGGAAATCCGAACGGCGCAAATTTGCCGCAATGGCCTGCTTACAATTCAAAAACTGACCTCGCGATGGAACTGGGCGACTGCATCGGCGCGCGGACGAATGACGCGACGCGATTGGATTTTCTGAAAAACTTTTTGGACAAAGCCGCGAGATAGTCTTTCGTCAAATTCCTGTCATTGAGCCAATTTTATTTTGAAGGTGTCGACTAATCCAACTCTCCCGGGAAAGTGTGGAAGCATTAATTTAGCCTTCGAGAAACTCTTTTTCGATGTTGCGCATCATGGTGTCAATGCGCGGATGTGTGGGCGTATATTTGAGCACTTCACGGACGTAAGCAAGCGCCATGGTCGCACGGCGGCGCGCCAGTTGCGCTTCGGCGAGCGCTTTGGCGGCTTTGTCGAGTTTGTCCGCGTCGATTTTTTTAGGCACGATTGATGCCAGAGAAAGTTGAAATCGGATTACAACAAGCCTGTTCAAAAATTACTCTACGGCATCGGAAACAGCCTCGCCTTGGAGCAAGAATTCCGAAATGGGGTAAATCCCTACCAGCGACCCGCTTGCAATTTGCTGCGCAAAATATGGATGAGCGCTTTGACGGTCAATTCGATGAACAAAAACGGTTTGGCGATAAAATCATTTCCGCCGGCCATCATCGAATTGGTGCGGCTGTCGAAATCGCTCAACGCGGTGACGAAGACGACGGGTGTTTTTTTGTATTGCGGCATGTTGCGCAGTTTCGCGCAAAGTTCGTAACCGGTCATGCCGGGCATGTCCACGTCGAGGAACACCAAATCGAAATTTTTTTCTCCGAGCAACTTCAGCGCGTCGCCCGGATTTTCGGCATTGATGGACGGCAAATGTGCTTTTTCCAGCGCGTAAATCACCGCGCGTCGGGAAATCGGCTCGTCGTCCACCACTAAAATACTAGCGTCGGGGATTTCTTGTTTTTCCACCTGCGTGCCGCGATCAAACAAAAAGCCGAGAAAATCAATTCCCGCCGCCACAGTGCGAATGGTCGAGGTATTGATGTTTTTCGGTTTTTCGTAAAGCTCCTTGAGCAAGGCTTCAAGGCTATCCGCCATCTTTGCGATTAAATTCATTCCAGCCAATCCCGCATTGCCGGTGAGCGCGTGCAAACGCCGATACAATTCGTAAATATGTTTCAATTGCTCGACTTCGCCGCTGGCTTTGACAAGCGATTGCATTCCGGCACGCAACGATGCGAGCGTCGCCGGCAAACTTTCGACGAATGATTTCGCCAAGTCCGCCTGAAAGACCACGTCTTTCGGCGCCAGGAGCGTTTCATTTTTTTCTTTCTTGCGAAACGTCGTGTCGCCACCCGAACCTTTTTTGATGCCGCTCTCGCCAATGGATGCGCGCACGATGTCCAAAATATCTTTCGGCGAGCAGCTTGCTTTGGACAAACATTTATTGGCGCCGGCCTTCCACGCGTCTTGAATCAAATTGGTCAAATACGTGTTCGAAAAAACGATGATAGGCAATTTGGTAAATTCCGCCTCACTGCGGATTTGTTTGATGACTTCCACGCCGGACATTTTGGGCAACATCAAATCCAGCAGCATCAAATCCGGCTTGAATGTGCGCATCAATTTCAAACCCGTCTCACCGTCAAGCGCCGCCTCCGTCACATAACCTTCCACCGCAAATTTATTGCGATAAACGTTGGCGACAATTTGATTGTCTTCGATGATGAGAATTTTTTTCATTATGCTGCGGGCGGCGGCACATCCAATCCGGGCTGCGCCATAAAAAATTTCTGGATTACTTTAAATTCATTTCGCGCTTCAACGCAAAGTTTTTCCGCGCCGTTGAGCGCGCCGGATTTTCCAAGTTTCTCCAATTGCAGCATAATCGGCGAAAATCGCGTCATGCCCAGCGTCGCGCTCGCGCCTTTGCAACTGTGCGCGACATGGCCGACGGTCGAAGCGTCGTTGCCGCGAATCGCGCGCTCGATGTCGTTTAATTGCTGCGCCGTCTGCTTGTAAAACATGTCAATCAATTCGCGCGACATCGCAGTGTCGCCCGCGCTCATGTCGTTGAACCGGCTCATGTCCACCGGCGGTTCGTTTGTCGAAGGCGCGGGAGCTTGCGCTGTTGCCGCCGCCAGTTCTGATTTTGAAATCTGCGGCTCGCTTTTCGGCGTTTCAATTTTCGCCGCAGCCGCTGAGTTTGCCGCTGGCTGAACTTGCGGCGCCCATTTTTCAATGATGCCGCGAACGTCATTCGGTCGAATGGGTTTGGCCAAATAATCGTCCATGCCCGCCGCCAAACATTTTTCACGGTCGGCAACCATCGCGTGCGCCGTCATCGCCACGATTAAAATGCGCGAAGCATAATTTGGATTCGCGCCGGAATTTTTTTGCCGCTCGCGAATTTCGCGCGTCGCTTCCAGGCCGTCCATTTCCGGCATCATCATGTCCATGAACACCAAATTGTAATGTTGCTTGTCAATCGCATCGAGCGCAAGTTTGCCATTTCCCGCCAAATCCGGTTTGTAGCCGAGTTGTTGCACGATGCGCGCGGCGACTTTTTGGTTGATGGAATTGTCATCCACCAAAAGAATTCGCAACGGAAATCTTTCCGCCAGCGGCAAATCCGCTTTGGGCGCAACCACGGGCGCTTCGACTTTTTTCGGACTGAACAACGCGCGTTCGATGGCCGAAAGAAATTGCGCGGGTTTGACCGGTTTGGTGATGCCGTGCGCAAAGGCGATTTGCGTTTCATTTCCTTCCGCGCGCGTGCCCAACGGCGTGAGAAAAACCACCGGCAACATCGCCGCGGAGGAAATTTTGTGAATTTCCGCTGCGAGCGTCACGCCGTCTTTGTCCGGCATTTGCACGTCCACAATCGCAATATCAAATTGTTCATCGCCCCGGATAATTTGAATCGCTTCATCCGCGCTGCTCGCGGCCGTGGGAATCATTCCCCATTGCAACGCCTGCTCCGAAAGCATTTGGCGGACGGTCGCGTTGTCGTCCACGATTAAAATTTTCAAATCGGCGACTTTCGTCTGCCGGCCGATTGCCGCCGGCGCTTTGGCATTGGCGTCGGCCAAAACATTTACGGTGAAATGAAACGTCGAGCCTTCGCCCGGCACGCTTTCCGCCCACATTTTCCCGCCCATCATTTCCACGAGCCGTTTACTAATCGCCAAACCGAGTCCCGTGCCGCCGTAATGTCGCGCGGTGGATTGCTCGGCCTGCTGAAATGGCTTGAACAATTTCGCGAGCTTGTCCGGCTTGATGCCGATGCCGCTGTCGCGCACGGCGAAATGCAATTGCAATTGTTTGCGCTCGGGCAATTCCGTCGCGGCCTGCGCCGCTGCCAATTGGATTTGAACAAAAATGTCGCCTTTCTCGGTAAATTTGATTGCGTTGCTCAATAAATTGACGAGCACCTGCCGGATGCGCAGCGAATCGCCTTCGACCGTCGTGGGAATCGCCGGGTCAATGCGACAAATTAAATCAAGCAATTTTTCGTTCGCCTTGGCCGAAAGCAAATCCATCGTCTCCTCGATGCGCGCGCGAAAATCGAAATTGTGCGCGGACAATTCCATTTTGCCCGCTTCGATTTTTGAGAAATCCAAAATATCGTTGATGATGGCCAGTAACGCTTCGCTGCTGCTGTGAATCGTTTCCAAATAACCGCGCTGCTCCGTCGTCAGCGGCGTTTCCATCAGCAAGCCGACCATCGCGATGACGCCGTTCATCGGCGTGCGGATTTCATGGCTCATGGCCGCGAGAAATTCTGATTTCGCCCGCGCGCTCGATTCCGCGGCCAGCCGCGCGCTAATCAATTCGCGCTGCTCGGAAATCATTCCATCAAATTTTTTCTTTGTCCGCAGCGACGCGCGCAATCGCGCCTGAAATAATTTTGGGTCCACCGGTTTGCTCGCACATTCCAGCGCGCCTAAATCGTAAGCCTGCAATTTATCTTCCGCGTTCGCCGCAAACACATGAACCAACGGCGCGGGAATCGGCGGACTTTCCTGCAATTGTTTCAAAAATTTTAAACCTTCATCGCGCGACGATTCCAAATCCACGACGACATAATCCATAGGCTGTTCGAAAAGAAACTTCATTCCTTCGCCCGCGTCGCGCGCCAGCCGCAGCACCGCTTCTGATTGCAACGCCGCCGAAAGCGTCGTTGCCAGCGCCGGTTCCCCGCCGACGACAAGAATGTGCGATGTGGGTTGGCTCATGGAGCTGTTGATTGACAGCGCGCATATTGAACACAATTTTCGCCGATTGGCCAATTGGATTTTTTTATGAAAAACTTTTCAAAGGAAAGAAACATTGCTGGCCTGCGCATTTGGAGATAAAATTATTTGTATGTTGCAAACGGTGGTGGAAGCTCGCTCATCCGAGAACGCGGCCTTTCGGGA
>JAJPKI010000219.1 GCA_021323835.1 Verrucomicrobiota bacterium
CGAGCAACTCGGCTGGCGCGCGCCGCAGCACACCATCATCCCGATGGCGAGCGGCTCATTGCTCACGAAAATTCACAAGGGCTATCAGGAACTCGCGAAAATCGGATTGATCAATGATGCGAAACCCGTGATTCATGGTGCTCAGCCCACTGGCTGTTCGCCGATTTCCGTCGCGCAAAAGGCCGGACTCGATTTCTTCAAGCCGGTCAAGCCCGACACGATTGCGAAGTCGCTTGCCATCGGCACGCCGGCGGACGGTTTTTACGCGCTGCGCGTGATGCGCGATACCGGCGGCGCGGCCGAGGACGTGACGGACGACGAAATCCGCGACGCGATTAAATTGCTCGCCGAGACGGAAGGCATTTTTGCCGAGACTGCCGGCGGCGTGACCGTGGGCGTGGCGAAAAAGCTCATTGCGTCCGGCAAAATTCCGAAGGATTCTTCCGCCGTGATTTGCGTGACCGGCAACGGATTGAAAACGCTCGACGCCGTGCAGGGTCATGTCGGCAAACCGCGTGAAATCAAGCCGAGCCTGCGCGAATTTGAAGCGCTGCTGGCGCATGAAGAAAAGGTGAATGCGTAACAAATTATGAAAACTATCAAGTTTTTAATTTTCTCCGCTACAGTATTTTTTGTGGCAACAAAAATATTTGCTCAATCTTCTCAACAAGATAGAGATGCTTTTCTGCAAAACCGTATCGCGACTCTTGATTCCGTGAAAACGTTGGGACTTTCAATGAAAATTTATTCTGCCGATCACCATGGACAATATGCTACAAATTTTACACAGCTAACTAATGAATTGGCCGGCGCAACAAGTCTTCATGGTATTAAAATAAACACATTTGAGTTTATGAATGCCGGAGTGGTAGATGAAACTATGCCCAACACGCTAATTTTCCGTGAAATTAAGCCTCGCAAAAACCCAGATGGAAAATTAGAACGCGTTTATTGTCTATCAGACGGCACAGCTTATAATATTATTCCTGAAGATGGAAATTTTGAAACTTACGAAAAGGAACACGCAGTCGTAAGTGCTAAACAATAAATTTTATGCCAAAAAAAGTCCGAATCCCAACGCCGCTCCGCAAGTTGACGAACAACGAGGAGCTGGTCGAAATCAACGCCGCCAACATCGGCGACGCCATCACCGAATTGCAGTCGCGCTTCCCCGGCATCGCCGAGCGGCTCGTGGATGAAAAAGGCGAGGTGCGCCGCTTCGTCAACGTCTATGTCAACGAGGAGGACATCCGCTTCCTCAAAAACCGCGAGACGCCGCTCAAAGACGGCGACGAAATCAGCATCATCCCCGCCATCGCCGGCGGCTAAACTATTTTCGGTGGGGCGAGCGTCCTCGCGAGCCGATTTTTAAAAATGACAACGCGCTTTCCCCTCATCCTGACCTTCTCCCCCGGGGAGAAGGAACAGCCGGCGTTGCTTTTTTATTTTTCTAGTGCACATTCGCCAAATCCAGTCGCATGTTCTGGTGTGAGGCTGAATGCGATTCTCCCTCTCCCGGCGGGAGAGGGCCGGGGTGAGGGGTAACAACGCAACCAATTATTTTATGCCTGCCAAAAAGAAAATTTCGAAAACCAAACCGACTTCGCCGACCCAGCAAAGATTGTGGCTGATGTATCCGCCGCGGCTCATCAAGAAGCCGTTCATCTGGGAAGTTGCCAAAAAGTTCAAGGTCACCACCAACATCCGCCAGGCCAGCGTGACGGATGAAATCGGCATCGTCTGCCTCGAATTGGACGGCAAGCGCGATGAAGTGAAAGCCGCCATCAAATGGCTGGAGAAGCAAGGCGTGAACGTCGAGCCGGTGGAAATCAGCGCGATTGAAGGTTGAAGAATTCTAAAAACGAAAACGGCGCGGATTTTTTGTCCGCGCCGTTTTTGTTTCGCAAAATTATTTCTTCCGCGTTCGTTTGACCTTCAATTGTGCTGTCGCGTGAGCCAATGCAGCCTGAATATGCGCGGCTTCGGCGTCCGTGATTTTCTGCGATAGGCGCGCTTCGGCCAATTGACGCGCTTCCTCGGCTTTCGCTTCGTCAATGTCGTCGGCCTTGATGGCCATGTCGGTCAGAATCGAAACCTTGTCGCCGGTCACTTGCACAAAGCCATCGCCGACGGCGAGAAAAATTGTTTCCGCACCTTTCTTGGCAATGATTTCGCCCGCGACGAGTTGCGTCATCAACGGCATGTGCTGCGGCAAAATTCCCATTTCGCCTTCGCTGCCGGTGAGCGTGACCATTTCGACGTCGTCGGAAAATGTTTTCGCTTCCGGCGTGACGATTTCGAGTTTTAGTGTCGCGGCCATTTCAAATTATGCTTCTTTAATTTCGTCAATTCCGCCCTTCATGTAGAAATTCGCCTCGGGCACGTCGTCGTGTTTGCCTTCGAGAATTTCTTTGAACGCGCGGACGGTTTCGGCGACCGGCACCTGCTTGCCTTCGCGTCCGGTGAAAACTTGCGCGACGGTGAACGGCTGGCTCAAGAAACGTTGAATCTTGCGCGCACGGAAAACCGTGAGTTTGTCGTCGGGCGAAAGTTCGTCCATGCCAAGAATCGCGATGATGTCCTGCAAATCTTTGTAGCGTTGCAAAACTTTTTGCACGCCGCGCGCGACTTCGTAATGTTCCTGCCCGACAATTTCCGGCGCGAGCGCGCGGGAACTCGATGCGAGCGGGTCAACGGCGGGGAAAATTCCCAATTCGGCGATGGAACGTTCGAGCACGATGGTCGCGTCCAAATGCGCGAACGTCGTTGCCGGCGCGGGGTCGGTCAAGTCGTCGGCGGGAACGTAAACGGCCTGGAAGCTCGTGATGGAACCTTTCTTGGTCGAAGTGATGCGTTCCTGCAAGTCGCCCATTTCGGCGGCGAGCGTCGGTTGATAACCGACGGCGCTTGGTGTGCGGCCGAGGAGCGCGGAAACTTCCGAACCGGCTTGCGAGAAACGGAAAACGTTGTCCACGAACAGGAGCACGTCCTGATTTTTTTCGTCGCGGAAATATTCTGTCACGGCGAGCGCGGACAGCGCCACGCGCAAACGCGCACCGGGCGGTTCATTCATCTGGCCGTAAACGAGACCGATGCGTGAGCCGGGCGCGATTTTCGGCAGACCGTTTTCACCGAGAACTGGATGACCTTTCGCATCCTTCTCAACCTTGATGACGCCCGCTTCAATCATTTCGTTGTAAAGATCGTTGCCTTCGCGCGTGCGTTCGCCGACGCCCGCGAACATCGAGATGCCGCCGTGCAATTTCGCGATGTTGTTGATGAGTTCCATGATGACGACGGTCTTGCCGACGCCTGCGCCACCGAACGCGCCGACTTTTCCGCCTTTGAGGAACGGACAAATCAAATCAATAACCTTGATGCCGGTCGTGAGAATTTGCGGCGACGTGGATTGGTCCACGAGTGGCGGAGCGGCGCGATGAATCGGCAGATATTTATCGGCCTTCACGGGACCTTGTTCGTCCACGGGGTCGCCGGTGACGTTGAACACGCGGCCCATGACGGCCTCGCCGACGGGCATGGAAATCGGCGCGCCGGAATCGGTGACTTCGTAACCGCGCTTGAGTCCTTCGGTGCTGCTCATGGCGACGGCGCGCACCCAGTTGTCGCCGAGATGCTGCTGCACTTCGAGCGTCAGCTTGACGGCCTGGCCTTGCACGGTGAAGTTCACCGTCAGCGCGTTGTAAATGGCGGGCAGCTGGCCGGAAAATTCCACGTCCACGACCGGGCCGATGATTTGAACGATTTTGCCTTTGTTCATAAAAATAATTTTTAACCAACCGCCATTTGCGCGGTGGTGATTTCCAACAATTCCTTCGTGATGTTCGCCTGACGCAATTTGTTGTATTCGAGCGTCAAATCTTTGATGAGCTGTTTCGCATTGTCCGTCGCGTTTTTCATCGCGACCATGCGCGCACTTTGTTCCGATGCTTTTGCTTCGAGTAAAATCTGGTGCATCTGAAAATTCAAACTGTGCGGCAGCAATTCACCGAGCACCGTCTTTTCGTCCGGCTCAAATTCAAATGAATCCACGCGCACACCGGCACTTTGCAATTCCTGTTCCTGCGCGCCAACGCCAGCAGTAACTGCTTTGATTTTTCCAACCGGCAAAAATGGAATCGTGTTCGGCTGCTGCACCAGCGTAGAAACGAATTTTGTGAATAAAATGTCCACGGCATCCGCTTCGCCTTTCAAAAATAAATCCTGCGCGAATTTCGAAATCGCCCGCGCTTCGGCAAATGATGGCGCGTCTTTGTAAGTAAATTCCGCCGCGAGATTCCGTTTCGTCCGTGCGATGAATTGCGCGCCTTTTTTTCCGGCGCAAATAAATACGGTCGTGTTTTTGTCGAGCTTCGCCGCTTCGCGCATCAGATTGCCGTTCAAGCCGCCGCACAAACCGCGGTCTGAACTCACGATGATGACCGCACGTTTTTTCACGTCGCGAATTTCCATCAGCGGATGTTTGAATGACGCGATACGCGGACCGGCTTCGGCGAGAATCGCGTTCATCAAATCCGCATACGGACGCCCGACGAGCGCGGCTTGCTGCGCCTTTCGCATTTTCGCCGCCGCCACCATCTGCATCGCCTTGGTGATTTGGGCGGTGTTCTTGACCGACTTGATTCGTCGGCGTATGTCGCGCGTGCTGGGCATGTCAGTGATACGACTGCTTGAATTCCGTGACGGCCGTTTTCAATTCCGCCGTGATGGCGTCGCTGATGGCTTTTTCGTTTCGAATTTTCGCGAGCAATTCCGTTTTGCGCGTCGCCATGAAATCCGTGAGCTTGGCCTGAAAATCTTTCACTTTGTCCACCGGCACGTCGTCGAGAAAATTATTTTGCACCGTCCACAAAACCACCGCCTGCGCTTCGACCGGCAACGGGCTGTATTGATTTTGCTTGAACAATTCGACGATGCGCTTGCCGCGCTCGAGCAACGCCTGCGTTTTTGCGTCGAGGTCGGAACCAAATTGCGCGAACGCCGCGAGCTCGCGGAATTGCGCGAGGTCGCCTTTGATACGTCCGGCAACTTGTTTCATCGCTTTGATTTGCGCGGCGGAACCGACACGCGAAACGGAAAGACCGACGGACACCGCCGGACGAACGCCTTGATAAAACAAATCCGTCTCCAGATAAATTTGTCCGTCCGTAATCGAAATCACATTCGTCGGAATATAAGCCGAAACGTCGCCCGCTTGCGTTTCGATGATGGGCAACGCGGTGAGCGAACCGTTGCCATATTTTTCCGAAACGCGCGCGCTGCGTTCGAGCAAGCGGCTGTGCAAATAAAACACATCGCCCGGATACGCTTCGCGACCCGACGGACGTTTCAAAACGAGCGAGACCTGGCGATACGCCGTCGCGTGCTTGGACAAATCGTCATAAATGATGAGCGCGTCCATGCCGTTGTCCATGAACCATTCGCCCATCGCCGCGCCCGCGAACGGCGCGAGATATTGGTTCGACGCGGAATCGGACGCTGCCGCAACGACGACAATTGTGTAAGGCATTGCGCCCGCTTCTTCCAAAACACCGATGACGCGCGCGACGGAAGATTGTTTTTGTCCAATCGCGACGTAAATGTTATAGATGGGACGGAAATTTTTTTCTCCAGCGGCTTCGGCGGCTTTGTTGATGCGCGCCTGATTAATCATCGTGTCCACGCCGATGACGGTTTTACCCGTGCCACGGTCGCCGATGATAAGTTCGCGTTGGCCGCGGCCAATCGGAATCATCGCATCAATCGCCATGATGCCGGTCTGCACCGGCTGGCTGACGGATTTGCGCTTGATGATGCCGGGCGCAATTTTCTCGACAGAATAATTCGCTTCGCTCTTGATTGGACCTTTGCCGTCGAGCGGCTGGCCGAGGGCGTTGACAACGCGACCAAGCAATCCTTTTCCGACCGGCACTTGCAACAATTTTCCAGTCGTGCGGACTTCCTGTCCTTCTTTGATGCCGGTGTAGTCGCCGAGAATGATTGCACCGACTTCGGTTTCTTCGAGGTTGAGCGCGATGCCGGTGACGCCGTTGCCGAAATCCAACATTTCGTTGAGCATCGTGTCGGTGAGGCCTTCAATCTTCGCCACGCCGTCGCCGATTTCGCGGACGGTGCCGACATTCTGTTTCGCCGTCGCGGTCTTTGCGCCGCTGATTTGCGCTTCAATTTCCTGCAATAAGTTGCTCATAAAATTTCGTTAAAAACTTTCTTCCAATTTCTGCAATCGCATTTTCACACTGCCGTCGTAAAGGTCGCTGCCCACTTGAATCCGCAAACCGCCGATGAGCGCGGGATTCTGGCTGAACGAAATATTCACGCCGTTGCCGTATTTCTTTTTGATTTCGCCAGTCACTTCATTTTGCAAATCCGGCGTCAATGGCGTCGCGCTCTCGACGCGCGCGGCATGCTGTTCCAAATCCAATTTCACCAGCCGATGCAAACGCGCCAAAATTTCCACGTAGCCGCGCGGCTTTTTTTCCAGCAGCAATTTGACCGCCTGCCGGACGCGATTTTCGTCCAGCAAATCATCCACCTGACAACTGCGGAACAGTTGCCGGGCTTCGCGCAATGCCAATTTGGAAATTTTCATTTCTTATTTTGTAGCGGCGGTCTGCGACCGCCGTCGGCACTCATAGAGTGCCGCTACAGTTTATGACGCCAATTGTTTCTCGGTTTCTTGTGCCAAACGTTTTTGGTCGTCCGCCGTAAGAATTTTTCCGGTGACCGTCGAAGTCGTCTGCACGACAAGCCGGCCGACTTCGCGTTTCAATTCGCCGAGCATTTGCGTGCGTTCTTGCGCCGCAGCTTCGCGCGCTTTGGTAACAATTTGTTCCGCGGATGCGATGGCTTTTTGCGTTTCAACTTCGCGGACGCGAGCAGCGGCTTGACGGGCTTCGTCAATCAGCTTGTTCGCCTTGTCGCCGGCATCGGCCAGAATTTTCTGGCGTTCCGCTTCCGTGCGCGCCACGTCGGCTTTGATTTTTTCCGCGTTGGCGAGCGATTCGGCGATTTTTTCGCGCCGCGCATGAAGCATTGCGAAAATCGGGCCGTAGGCATATTTCCACAGCACGAAGAAGACGAGCGAAAAGCTAATCGTCTGCGCGAGGAGAATTCGCCAATCAATTCCTAATTTGTCCATAACGCAATTATTTGACGACGAGCCACGCGATGACCGCCCAGCCTTCGGCGAGCGCCATGCCGACGAACATGA
>JAJPKI010000095.1 GCA_021323835.1 Verrucomicrobiota bacterium
AATGTCCATCATCGGCGGCCTCATCATCGCAGGCGCGCCAGTAATCGTGAGAGCCTTGTTTGCGGCTTTCGGAAACTCCAATTCAACCGTGACCGTGGGAGGTTTTTAATGAACAACGGCGACATACGCTTCACCGACACCAACAGCGCCGACGATTCAAAGGGCAAGACGTGGGGATTGGACGGCAATCTGTTTTGGTATTTGATCGGCGGCGCATTCGTTTCCGTTGTCATCATGCTCTTATTGTTTAGTGCCTACCGTATCAGTTTTGTCGCAGCCGCAGCCGTGGCCGTTGTCCCGCTCGTGCTCACGCTGATTTACGTCTTCGCATTCCGGCAGGGCAAACCGCCGCGCTATGACATTGACTGTCTCGAATACTGGCTTTTCGGAAAGGGATTCAATCCCGACTCGCAATCTAAAATTCAACACCCATTGAACCGTCATGTTTGAAAATGCGCCCAACGGTTATTTCGCACGCGACCTGATAATTTTCAACGGTCTGTCGCAAGGCGGATACGTTTCAAAAGGATTCATCTTTCAGCCACCCGATTTGACGAATGTTCAAGTCTCGGAATTAAACAGCTTCCAAGACCAAATCAGTCTGTTGCTCGCGTCACTCGGCGACAATCAACGTTTGCAGGTTCAATTCTTCTGTGACTCGGATTATCGCAAGGAACTTTTGCGCTACCAGCAAGAGACCGAGAAAATGACAAACGCCTGGACGAAGCGAAATCGCAACGAGCGATTCACCCGCTATTGGCAGATGATGGAGCAGCGGCAATTGCGGCGGCAGCGACTCATTCTCTACGTTTCACGAAAAATTGAGAGCGGCCCCAGAGGAATTCGCTCGGAAGCGGCGCTCACCAAGTATTACGACACGCTGTTAGAACAATTGCAGACCGAGTTTGCACAGGTTCACCAAATTCTATTGAGCATTTTTAGCGGACAGGGAGCACGGATAATTCCCATGACCGACGCCGACCATTATTTGCATTACAAAACATTCCTGAACCCGTCGCTCGCGGAGCGATTCGATTACAACCCGCTCGACGCATTCGTGCCGGAGTTGACGATTCAGGAAAATTGCTGGCACAGCGAGGGCAACGGCCAAAACGATTTCGGGTTTTACATGGATGGACATTATCACTCGATGATTGCGCTCACGCGCTGGCCGAAAGTGACTTTCCCCGGACTGATTCATCGGCTCACCAATCTTCATCTTTTGGATTTCACTGTCACCGTCAATGTTGATCCGTTGCCGGTGCGAAAAGAAATCTCGAAAGAGGAAAAGGAACACGACCGCATCGCGGGCGATTACGCCAGCGAGAAAAAATTGTCATTGCTGACCGTGATGGAAAAGAAACAGAAAAAAATCCATGCGCTCATGCAAGGACACACGCTGCCGTTCAATGTCTATTTCGCCGTTCGCACCTGGGACAAAACGAAGGAAGGACTATGCGCCAAAACCAACGCGATAAAAAATGCGATTAACGCGATGAACAGTGCGCAGTATTACGAAGCGACGTTGCCAAGCACTTCAAAAAACCTTTTCTTTCAGACGTGGCCCGGCTGGACGTGGGGGAAATACGAAGCGCGAAAACTTTACGGCGAAACACGCTACGTCGCCGATATGCTGCCGTTCAGTTCGACATTCACCGGCCATTTGGAAACCGCCGAAGCGATTTACGAAGGCGCGGCGCACAATCTTATCGGCATCAAAACATTTTCGGGCGAAGCGGGAAATGCGTCGCCACAACACGCCGTATTGATCGGCATGAGTGGCACAGGCAAATCAGTCAGCGTTTGCGATTTGCTGACGCAAACCGAAGGCTATTTCGCCTACACGGTCATCATTGAAGAGGGATTGTCTTACGGCATTTACACGCAGACCGTTGACCCGAACGCCAAGCCCATCATCGTCCAACCGGATGGCAACATCACAATAAACTATCTCGACACAAAGGGATTGCCGCTGACACCCGACCATCTTTCCGCCGCGACCGCGCTGGTCGCGCGAATGGCCGGCATCAGCCAGCAGGAGGATAAGCAGATGCTCCGGCAAGCGCTCATCGCCAAATTTATCAATCTGCTTTACGAGGATGTTTATCAGGATTGGACAAACAAAAATTCAAATCGGCTCATGGCGGTTGCGCGGCACGCGCTTGCGCTGTTGCGTTATCGTCAGCAGAAGATGCCAGCCGGTGCAACGACGCTCGAAGCGTTTGCTGATTTTCGGGATTGGATAGCGGCGCGCGAGGACGAGGCGCTTGATTTTCTTGGCAAGCCGGACGAGGGCGACGTGTTGAAATTTTTGAAAGACCCGAACACGGCGAAGGAAGTTCGCAACGTCGCCTTTTCATATTTGAAGCCGGAGGAATATCCCACCCATCGGATGTTGCAGGAGTTGATGTATCTGGATGCTGGCGGCGCAGAAAAAGAACAGGTTGTCGAAATTGCGACCTTACTTCTGCCATGGTGCAGGGAAGGGAACTACGGTTGCCTGTTCGACGGCATCAGCAATTTGTCGCTCACCGGCAAGATCGTTCATTTTGAACTCGGCTACATTCCCGATTCGGCGAAGGAACTGAAAACGGCGGCAGGTTTTCTCATCACCAACGACGCGCGCAAGCACATCATGACGCTGCCACGCTCCGCCCGGAAACGAAACATTTATGAAGAAGTTGCGCGTTTTCTCGACATTCCGGGAGGTGAGGAGATTGTCAAAGAGAGCTACGCGCAACTTCGTAAATTTAATTGCTGGAACATTTCAATCGTTCAGCAATACGCCCGATTCAAACAGTCGCGCATCCGTTCCGCCGTTTTCGGCAACAGCCGTCAATTTTTTCTCATGCGCCAGAACGACCGCGCCGACTTGGACGATATTGCCGGTGACATCGCCGTTCCCGAAATCACGCGCAACACGATAATGAATTATCCGCTGCCCGACCATCAGACCGGGCAAAAGTATTCCGCCTTCACTTATTTGCACATTGATTCAAACCGACCGATTTGCGGAACGGTTCACAACATCGCCTCGCCGGAAATGCTCTATTGCAGTAGTTCGAGCGGTGAGCATTTCGACAAACGCGCTCGCGAATTGCGCGGCTGCGAAAATGTCGTTGAAGGCATCGTAAATTTTTCGAGAAAACCACAAGCGCAGGAGGTTGTATGAGAACATTCATTTTATTTTCCATCGTTCCCATTTTGTTTTGCGGATGCGCGGCCACCCGACCAGTCAGCGATGCGGCTTTCGGTGCGGGCGGCGGCGCACTGGCGGCGCATTTTTCCAATGGTGATCCGGCCTTGACCGCCGCCGGTGCAGCAGGTGGGGTAATCGTGAGTGAGGGACTTCACTACGCTGCCAAAACAGAAGCTGAAAAAGCCTATGTCAATGGCTACGAAAAAGGCCGCAGCGATGCCGTCAAACAGCAGTATTGGATTTTAGTCAATCAGCAGAAGACGCCGCCCAACCAAAACGACGGTGTTCGTTTTTACGAAATCCAAGTCCCCGAACAGACGATTGACGGAGTGACGTTGGAGCCGACCACCAAATATATCCGCATTGAAGAATGAAAGGAGTGTTATGAAAAAATTTATCACCATTGCCATTATCGGTTTCGCCATCGCCGCGCAAGCGCAGTGGGTTGTTACCGATCCTGCATTGCAAGTGCAGGAAGTCATTGATGAAGTGCAGAACATTGCTCAATACGTCCAGATGGTTGACAACCAGGTTCAGCAAATTGAAACGATGGCTTCACAGCTTCAACAGTTGCAAAATTACAACACCGCCTTTGGCAATCCTGCCGCCATCTTGAATATTAATGGCGCGGTTCAGGTGTCTGGCGATTTGAATAGACCCGTTGTCGGTAACTCGCTCGGAACAATTCAGATTGGTTCGCAAGGCGTTGAAGCGATGACGTTCAGCGGGAACGGACTTTATCATGCCATCGGCACGACTTTTCAAACGCCGTCCGGCAATGAAGTTCAACGCGCGGACGACATTTACCGCAACAACGCCGCGATTCAAAACGCGACCGAAAATTACACGAATGTTTATGCCGACGCGACGCAGCGGCGTTTGACGTTGCGGACGCAAATTGCCGATACAATTCAAAAACTTCAAAACGCGACGACCGCTTCCGAAGTTCAGAAACTCACTGGCGTTCTTATTGCGCAAGACGCCGACCTTGCCGACACCGACAAGGAAATTGACCAGGCCGCAAGCCTCGCACTGGTTCAGGATGCGGAAAATCGGGACGACGAAAACAAACAAAGCAAAGCACGGCTTGAGGAGCAACAGGCGGAATTTTCTGAAGCATTAACGAATTACAAGTCAGCGTTCCAGCCAGTCGCAGAAGCACCCAATTTTCCAACACAGTAAATTTTTATGATCGCCGAAACGCCATTACGCGAGACGCAACCGCCGTCACATAACGGCGCACCAAAAGTCGCACGACCGCGATTCAATCCCACGCGGCTCTTTGTCGAAAAAGACCGGCTCGCGTGGTTTTGGTTTTTGTTCGCTATGGCGATTCTCGTCATCGCCGCAGTGGATCGCTTTTTTCTGGTGCAAAGTTTCAAGCAACGCGAGCGCGTCGTCGTCATTGACCCCGCCAACACCTATTACGTTTCGCCCATCTTGAAATTTGAGGACGC
>JAJPKI010000073.1 GCA_021323835.1 Verrucomicrobiota bacterium
AATGTCCATCATCGGCGGCCTCATCATCGCAGGCGCGCCAGTAATCGTGAGAGCCTTGTTTGCGGCTTTCGGAAACTCCAATTCAACCGTGACCGTGGGAGGTTTTTGATGAACAACAGCGACATCCGTTTCACCGACACCAACAGCGCCGACGATTCAAAGGGCAAGACGTGGGGATTGGACGGCAATCTGTTTTGGTATCTGATCGGCGGCGCATTCGCTTCTGTGGTCATCATGCTCTTATTGTTCAGTGCCTATCGAATCAGTTTTGTTGCCGCCGCAGCCGTGGCCGTTATCCCGCTCACACTCACGCTGATTTACGTCTTTGCATTCCGGCAGGGCAAGCCCCCGCGCTACGCCATTGACTGTCTCGAATCCTGGCTTTTCGGAAAAGGTTTTTGCCCTGAACAAAAACCAAAAATTCAACACCCCTTGAACCGCCATGTTTGAAAATGCGCCCAACGGTTATTTCGCCCGCGACCTGATTATTTTCAATGGCCTGTCGCAGGGCGGATACATTTCAAAAGGATTTATTTTTCAGCCGCCGGATTTGACCAATGTTCAAGTTTCAGAATTAAACGGCTTCCAAGACCAAATCAACTTGTTGCTCGCGTCGCTTGGCGACAATCAGCGATTGCAGGTTCAATTTTTCTGCGACTCGGATTATCGCAAGGAACTTTTGCGCTATCAGCAGGAGACCGAGAAGATGACAAACGCGTGGACGAAGCGAAACCGCAACGAGCGATTCACGCGCTATTGGCAGATGATGGAGCAGCGGCAATTGCGGCGGCAACGGCTCATCCTTTACGTTTCGCGGAAAATTGAGAGCAGCCCGAAAGGAATTCATTCGGAAGCGGCGCTTACCAAGTATTACGACACGCTGCTGGAACAATTGCAAACCGAGTTCGCACAAGTTCACGAAATTCTTTTGAGCATTTTTAGCGGACAGGGAGCGCGGATAATTCCCATGACCGACGCCGACCATTATTTACATTGCACGACATTCCTGAATCCATCGCTGGCAGAGCGATTCGATTACAACCCGATCGACGCATTCGTGCCGGAATTGACAATTCAGGAAAATTGTTGGCACTCGGAAGGCAACGGTCAAAACGATTTTGGGTTTTTCATGGACGGCCATTATCACTCGATGATTGCGCTCACGCGCTGGCCGAAAGTGACTTTCCCCGGCCTGATTCACCGGCTCACGAACCTTCATCTTTTGGATTTCACCATCACCGTCAATGTTGACCCGTTGCCGGTGCGGAAAGAAATCGCAAAGGAGGAAAAGGAGCATGACCGCATCGCGGGCGATTACGCCAGCGAGAAAAAATTGTCGTTGCTGACCGTGATGGAAAAGAAACAGAAAAAAATCCATGCGCTCATGCAAGGACACACGCTGCCGTTCAACGTTTATTTCGCCGTCCGCACCTGGGACAAAACGAAGGAAGGACTTTGCGCCAAAACTAATGCGATAAAAAATGCGATTAACGCGATGAACAGCGCACAGTATTACGAAGCGACGCTGCCAAGCACTTCAAAGAATTTATTTTTCCAAACGTGGCCGGGGTGGACTTGGGGAAAATATGAGGCGCGAAAACTTTACGGCGAAACGCGCTACGTCGCCGATATGCTGCCGTTCAGTTCGACATTCACCGGCCACTTGGAAAGCGCCGAAGCGATTTACGAAGGTGCAGCGCACAATCTTATCGGCATCAAAACATTTTCCGGTGAAGCGGGAAATGCGTCGCCGCAACACGCCGTATTGATCGGAATGAGCGGCACCGGCAAATCAGTCACCGTTTGCGATTTGCTGACACAAACCGAAGGCTATTTCGCCTACACGGTCATCATTGAAGAGGGATTGTCTTACGGCATTTACACGCAGACCGTTGACCCGAACGCCAAGCCAATCATCGTGCAGCCGGACGGCAACATCACGATAAACTATCTCGACACAAAAGGATTGCCGCTGACACCCGACCATCTTTCGGCGTCAACGGCTCTTGTTGCTCGCATGGCCGGCATCAGCCAGCAGGAGGATAAACAGATGTTGCGGCAAGCACTCATCGCCAAATTTATCAATCTACTTTACGAAGATGTTTATCAGGATTGGACGAGCAAAAATTCAAACCGGCTCATGGCTGTTGCGCGTCACGCGCTGGCGTTGCTGCGTTATCGCCAGCAGAAAATGCCATCCGGTGCAACGACTCTGGAGGCGTTTGCGGATTATCGGGATTGGATAACAACACGCGAAGACGAGGCGCTCGATTTTCTCGCCAAGCCGGACGAGGCCGATGTGCTGAAGTTTTTGAAAGACCCGAGCACGGCAAAGGAAGTTCGTAACGTTGCATTCTCCTATTTGAAGCCGGAGGAATATCCAACGCATCGGATGTTGCAGGAGTTGATGTATCTGGACGCGAGCGGCGCGGAGAAAGAGCAGGTTGTCGAAATTGCAACGCTGCTGCTACCGTGGTGCAGAGAAGGGAATTACGGTTGCCTTTTTGACGGCATCAGCAATTTGTCGCTCACCGGCAAGATCGCTCATTTTGAACTTGGCTACATTCCTGATTCAGCGAAGGAACTGAAAACGGCGGCAGGCTTTCTCATCACCAACGACGCGCGCAAGCACATCATGACGTTGCCGCGCTCCGCCCGGAAACGGAACATTTATGAAGAAGTTGCGCGTTTCCTCGACATTCCGGGAGGTGAGGAGATTGTCAAAGAGAGCTACGCGCAACTTCGTAAATTTAATTGCTGGAACATTTCAATCGTTCAGCAGTATGCCCGCTTCAAACAGTCCCGCATCCGCTCCGCCGTTTTCGGTAACAGCCGTCAATTTTTTCTCATGCGCCAGAACGACCGCGCCGACTTGGACGACATTGCCGGTGACATCGCCGTTCCCGAAATCACGCGCAACACAATAATGAATTATCCGTTGCCCGACCATCAGACCGGGCAAAAGTATTCTGCCTTCACTTATTTGCACATTGATTCAAACCGACCGATTTGCGGAACGGTTCACAACATCGCATCGCCGGAAATGCTCTATTGCAGCAGTTCGTCAGGCGAACATTTCGACAAGCGCGCTCGTGAACTTCGTGGCTGCGAAAATGTCGTGGAAGGCATCGTCAATTTTTCGAGAAAACCACAAGCGCAGGAGGCTGTATGAAGGCATTCATTTTATTTTCCATCGTTCCGATTTTGTTCTGCGGTTGCGCTGCGACCCGTCCAGTCAGCGACATGGCTTTCGGAGCGGGCGGCGGCGCATTAGCCGACCATTTCTCCAACGGCGATCCGGCCATCACTGCCGCTGGTGCAGCGGGCGGCGTCATTGTCAGTGAAGGACTTCATTACGCCGCCAAGACGCAGGCCGATAAAGCATATGTCAACGGCTATGAAAAAGGGCGCAGCGATGCCGTCAAACAGCAGTATTGGATTTTAGTCAATCAACAGAAGACGTCACCCAATCAAAACGATGGCGTTCGTTTTTACGAAGTCCAAATCCCCGAACAGACCATTGACGGCGTGACTTTGGAACCGACCACCAAATATATCCGCATTGAAGAATGAAAGGAGCGTTATGAAAAAAATTATCGTAATTGGCAGTTTAATTCTTGCGGCTGCCGCGCAAGCGCAGTGGGTTGTGACGGATCCTCTTTTGCAGGTGCAGGACTTCATTGATGAAGCGCAGAACATCGCCCAATACGTTCAAATGGTTGAGAACCAGGTGCAGCAAATCGAGACGATGACTTCACAGCTTCAACAGTTGCAAAATTACAACGCCGCCTTTGGTAATCCGGCCGCCATTTTGAATATCAATGGCGCGGTTCAAGTGTCTGGCGATTTGAATAAAGCCGTTGTCGGTAACTCGCTCGGAACAATTCAGATTGGTTCGCAAGGCGTTGAAGCGATGACGTTCAGCGGGAACGGACTTTATCACACCATCGGCACTACTTTTCAAACGCCGTCCGGCAATGAAGTTCAACGCGAGGACAACATTTACCGCAACAACGCCGCGATTCAAAACGCGACCGAGAATTATACGAATGTTTATGCCGACGCAACGCAACGGCGTTTGACGTTGCGAACGCAAATCGCCGATACAATTCAAAAACTTCAAAACGCTACGACGGCTTCCGAAGTTCAAAAACTCACTGGCGTTCTTATTGCGCAAGACGCCGACCTTGCCGACACCGACAAGGAAATTGACCAGGCCGCAAACCTCGCGCTGGTTCAGGACGCGGAAAATCGGGACGACGAAAACAAACAAAGCAAAGCACGGCTTGAAGAACAGCAGGCGGAATTTTCTGAAGCATTAACGAATTACAAGTCAGCGTTTCAACCCGTCGCCGAGCCGCCCAATTTCCCGACGCAATAGATTTTATGACAGCCGAACCCGATTTGAGAGAAACGCAACCGCACAGCGGCAACGGCGCACCAAAAGTCGCACGGCCGCGATTCAATCCGACGCGGCTTTTTGTCGAAAAAGACCGGCTCGCGTGGTTTTGGTTTTTGTTCGCGATGGCGATTCTCGTCGTCGCCGCTGTGGATCGCTTTTTTCTGGTGCAAAGTTTCAAGCAACGCGAGCGCGTCGTCGTCATTGACCCCGCCAACACCTATTACGTTTCGCCCATCTTGAAATTTGAGGACGC
>JAJPKI010000172.1 GCA_021323835.1 Verrucomicrobiota bacterium
ATGAAATTTTTTGTGGTTTCGAGATGCGGGCCGTTCGAAAGGCCGAGCGCACCGGCGATGAGCAGCGGCCCGAGCGTGATGGTCGTCCAATACAGCACGACGCGCCGCACCCAACTGCGCCCGCGCGTGACGCCCCAAATGTCGTTGAGCGTGGCCTCGATGCTTGCGAGCATTTGGATGGCGACTAAAATCAGCAGCAACATGCCGACTGCGCCGAGCGTGCCGCGACGCGTATTTTTAATAAATTGATGAATGCTCGCAGCTGCTTCCTTTTGCGCGGCGATGACTCGTGAACCTTTCCCCGGGAGAGAATTTGTTTCTGCCGGATTATTTGCGACTTCGGCATTGGTCGTTTCTAAATTTGGCGAAGCATTCGTAATTTCAACGGTCGCGGGCGGCATGATATAGGAAACCATTTTATCAATCTGCTCGTAAATTTTTTCTTCGTCTTGATGTTGGAGCAGGGCGCTGGTCACGCTGATGGCGACGGCGAGCAGCGGAATCAGCGCGAGCAAGGTCGTGTAGGAAAGCGCCGCTGCCCGGACAGGACCGCGGTTGCGGTTGAAACTGGTTGCCACCAGCACCCAGAAATGCGCGAAGCGTTCGAGTCGCGAAAATTCATTTTCTTCACCGGGGTTTTTGCCGGTGATAATATTAATGAGCCGCGAAAATGATTTCTTCGCCATGCGACATGAAACGCTAACAAAGCGCGCCGCCAAGTCCAGCGGCGAAAATGCTTTTTGCAGCGGCGAAAATTTTTTACAATGAAACTGTGTGCGTCCGTAGCTCAATTGGATAGAGCATTTGACTTCGGATCAAAGGGTTGGGGGTTCAAATCCCTCCGGGCGCACCAGACACTTAAACAATGGCATTATGAAAACTTTTAAATTTTTCGTTTTCATTTTTCTATCATTTATTTTAATCGGTTGCGAGGGCTATCGAGAAACTGTGCGCGGCATCGGTCATGCAACTGGCGCAATAGAAATTTCAGACATCCGACAAGCGAATCAATTGCAAGACGAATTACCGGCATATCTCAATTTGCCGGCCAGCCGTGTGCGAGTCGAAGCAGGTTCTGGCGTCACGCATGTGGCGATTTATGGTGTTGCTTCTGCGGCGGATCAACAAACGATTACAAACAAAATTCAAGATTTACAGAAACAGAATCCAAAAATGAATCCGATTAAGTTGCGTTTTGAATAATTTCCAGCATTAATCCAACGTCTGCCGGTAGCGTTTGATTCCAATCGCCAGCATTACAACCACGAAAAGTAAAATCGGCCAGATTTCCGGCGCCACTTCCATAAATCCGTTTCCTTTCAGCAAAATGCCGCGCACGATGCGCAGGAAATGTGTCAGCGGCAAAATTTCGCCGATGTCCTGCGCCCAATTCGGCATGCCACGAAACGGAAACATGTAGCCGGACAACAAAATGTTCGGCAGAAAGAAAAACATTCCCATTTGCATCGCCTGCCGCTGGTTGCGCGCAATGGTCGAGAACGTCACGCCGACCGTCAAATGCGCCACGATGAACAAAAATGCCAGCGCCAGCAGCAACGGAATGCTTCCGACCATTGGCACGTTGAACAAAAATTTTGCCGCAACTAGAATCAAGAACACTTGCAGGTAGCCGACGAAAATATACGGCACAATCTTGCCAACGATGACTTCGCCCGGCCGCACCGGCGTCGCGAGCAGATTTTCCATCGTGCCGCTTTCGCGTTCGCGCGTGATGGCGAGCGTCGTGATGATGACCATCGTCATCGTGAGCACCACGCCCATCAAGCCGGGCACGATGTTGTATTGCGTGATGGCTTCGGGATTGTAATGCGCGTGGACAACTAAATTGAACGGCGGCGGCGTGCGCTGCAATTTTTTCAGCGGGCCGGTCAAATCGCGATTCAATACCGTTGGCACGAGCGCTTGCACGGCGGATTGCGCGTAGCCGATGGCCATCGGGTCGGTCGCATCGGCTTCGAGCAGCAAATCCGGTTTTTCGCCACGCAACAATTTGCGTGAGAAATCCACGGGAATTTCCACGACGAATTGCACCGTGCCTTTGGACAATAAATCGTGAATCTCCGCTTCGCTTTGCGGCTCGCGCGTGATGTCGAAGTAGCTGCTGTTGCGCAATGCTTCGACAATCGTGCGCGAGAAAATGGAATTATCGGCGGAATAAACGGCGGTCGGCAAATGTTTCGGGTCGGTATTGATGGCGTAACCGAAAAGGACGAGCTGAAGCAGCGGAATGCCAAGCATCATCGCGAACGTCAGCCGGTCGCGCCGCATTTGGATGAATTCCTTTGCGACAATTGCGTAGAAGCGACGCCAGTTGAATTCGCGGGTTTTCACGAAAAATTATCCTTTGCCGTGTCCATCAGGCTGATGAATACATCTTCGAGGCCGGATGCAATTTGTTTCCATTGAAATCCGTTGTTCATGAACGGCTGGATGCTCGCGCGCAATTTTTCCGCATCGCGCCCGCTGACGTGCAGTGTCGAACCGAACGCCACGACTTGTTCGACACCCGGTTTGCCGCGAATTTTTTCCGCGAGCAAATGTAATTTTTCGCCGCTGACTTCATAAGTCGTCAGCTTCGTTTGCTCCAGAACATCCGCGACCGTTCCGCTCGCGAGCAGATTTCCGTAAGCGATGTAGGCGAGGCGATGACAGCGCTCGGCTTCGTCCATGTAATGCGTTGTGATGAGCACGGTCAGGCCGGCGCCGGCGAGCTGATGAATCTCGTCCCAAAATTCGCGGCGCGCTTTCGGGTCAACGCCCGCCGTCGGCTCGTCGAGCAGCAGCAATTGCGGTTCATGAATCAAGCACGCGGACAATGCGAGCCGTTGTTTCCAACCGCCGGACAAAGTTCCCGCAAGTTGCTTGCGACGTTCGACCATGCCGAGACGTTCGAGACTTTTTTCGACGGCAGATTTGCGGTCGGCCACGCCGTAGATGCGCGCGATGAATTCCAAATTTTCGGCGACGGTCAAATCCTCGTAGTAAGAAAATTTTTGCGTCATATAGCCGACGCGTTTTTTGATTTCGGCGGACTCGCGGCGGAAATCGAGGCCGAGGCAACTGCCTTCGCCGCCGTCGGGTTTGAGCAGGCCGCAAAGCATCCGCAGAAACGTCGTCTTGCCGCTACCGTTGGGGCCGAGGAAACCGTAAATCTCGCCGTTCCGCACCTGCATGGCGATGTTGTTGACGACCGTGCGCTGCCCGAATTTTTTCGTGACGCCGCGCACGTCAATGACGAGGTCGCCGTTCATTGCGCGAAACTAACAATGTTGCCGCTCTTGTCCCAATTTGTTGTGTAACCATTCGGCGCCGTAAAATTAAGCTTCCAACTGCCGTCAACGCGGACCATCGGAGCGATTTCAATCATGGTGCTTCGACCATTTGCAAAAAAGTCGCCGGTTAAAATCATCCGAAATTTTAATTCCATTTTATTTCGGTTGATAATTTTCTTTGCGAGGATTTGAATGCTTTCGAGTGCAACGTGTTGCTGTTGCAAATTGGATTTAAAATTTTTGGAATCACCGAACCGCTTATCGAATGCCAACTGATTTTTCGGAAAGACTGAGGCAAAAGCAGAATCGTAATCGCCGATCATTGTCGCCCACATCATCGTTTCAAAAGCGGTTTCGGGCGTGCTGTAACCGACATTTTTCAATTCACTTTTGGAAATTAAAATTTTTGGCGCGTATTTTTGCGAATTGACTCGATGCAAAATCAAAAAAGCAGTCGCAACCAGAATTCCTGCAACTGCAATTCCAATGGCAATTTTGATTTTCATTTTTCCAATTTCACATCCACTGGCTGGCCGGGACGCAGTTGCGCCGCGTCCGCCGGAGAAAATCCGGCTTCAATCATGTAAATCAATTTCGCGCGGTTCTCGCGATTGTATAAAACCGGCGGCGTGAATTCATTTTGCGTGGAAATAAAATTCACCGTCGCGGAATAATTCTTCGTCGCGCCGTCAAAGTTCACGCTCACGGTCTGGCCGATTTTGATTTGCGGTAAAATCGTTTCCGTCACGAAGAATCGCACTTTGATATTTGCCGGCGGCAGCAAAACCACGATGGGATTTCCGGCGGCGACAAATTCGCCTTGCCGATACAGCGTGTCCTGCACGAAGGCATTCGTCGGCGCGAATTGCTGTTTCTGGTCGAACGACCATTTGGCCTTGTCGAGCGCTGCTTGCAACGATTCGACTTGCGCGGTATCGGAGTCGCGTTTCATTTTGGCCTGGTCTAATTCTTCCGGCGAAATGACGCCGTTGTTCGCACGCAATTCTTCGCGTCGTTTCAAAGTGGCTTCAGAAAGTTCGAGCGCGGCTTTCGCCTGTTGAAGATTTTTCTTTGCGGCATCGAGCGCAGAAGTTTCCGCGCCGCGCTCCAATTCAAACAGCAATTGTCCATTCGTGACGGAATTGCCGCGGGCGACGGCGAGATTCGTCAGCGTTCCGGCGAGCGGCGAGGCAATGTAAACGAACTCGCCTTCGATGTAGCCTTGAAATCCGCCGCTGGAATTTCCCGAGCAACCCGCGAGAAACGTCATCGCAATTGCAGACGCGCACAAAATGAAAATCCGTTGCATTTTCGATGAAGATTTCATTTTCTGCTCGAATAAACAAAATTTTTCTTGACGAGTCAAACAATTGTTTTAATTATCTGTTTGAAACATGAAGTCCAAGAACTCGCCAATTGCCGCCGGCGCCATCAGCCACGACGAAACGCGCCGCCAGCTTTTGGAAGCGGCGGGCGAAGTGTTTGCGGAGGTCGGTTTTCGGGACGCGACGGTGCGCGAAATCTGCAAACGCGCGGGTGCAAATGTTGCGGCGGTAAATTATCATTTTGGCGACAAAGAAAATCTTTATCTCGAAGTGTTGCGCTACACGCACGCGACAGCGCTGGAAAAATATCCGCCGTTGCTCGACATGCCGGAGAATGCGTCGCCGGAAAAAAAATTGCGCGCGTTCGTGCATTCGTTGTTGCTGCGAATTTTTGACAAAGGCCCGACGTCGTGGCATGGGAAACTCATGTCGCGCGAAATGATTGAGCCGACGGCAGCGCTGGATTCGCTCGTCGAAGAACGGATGCGCCCGATGGTCGCCCAGCTGTGGCGCATCGTGGCGGAAATTTTGGATTGTCCGTTGATGACGATGACATCAAATTTACCTTTGGCATCTTGAATCCAGCCGACCAATTCGCCTTCGAGATTCGATTGGCGAAAATCCA
>JAJPKI010000086.1 GCA_021323835.1 Verrucomicrobiota bacterium
ACGACACCTTTTACTCTGCTTATATTTACAACCAGAACAACCAAAATGATGTCGTTTCATTTGCGGTTGACCCCTTTGCCAACACTTACACCGCCGTTGCAGATTTTAACTTAAACTTCGGCGGATTTTATACCACACTAACTTGCGATGATGTTGGTGGTTTGGCTTATTTGCTTTCAACGAACAACGTCAATTACGAAAATCTGTTGCCAAATGTTTTCGGCGTAGGTGCAAATTCAAATTCGTTTGTTAATGGCGCGTGGCGTCCGGGCGTTGACAAAATTACTTTTGTTTTGCAACCAACAAATTCGCAAGGCGCATTTTTGCCCACAACAAATTATTTCACCGACCACTACATCACCAATGGGATATTACAGCAACAGCAAGTTGCTAGAATTATTTCACAGCCAGATTTTCTCTTCCGCGCGGGCGATGTAGATGAAAACTCTCAACAAGGTGGATTTGGATTTTCATTGTTCTCTCGCACAGGAACTACCAATTGGATCAACAACGCCGCTCTCAATGGTAATTCATCCGGTCAAGGCCCTGGAATCATTCAGCCTTCAATTAAAATTACATTCAATAAAATGGGGCGGCAATATTATGCAGGCGAAGGCGATTCGGATGCCAATGATTTTACCGTCAATTACTTCGGTTCCTTTGATGGTTCGACGAATGAACCAATTATTTATCCAATCCCGCAGAATGGAACGAATCAATTTACAATTCGAATGTTGTTAGCCTTTGGAAATTATCCAAATTGGTCCATCCATAGTTTTGAATGGAAGCCGTCCAGTTTATCCGGCGCACAATTTTCCGTGCAGACTTCAACAAATCTCGTTGACTGGACAACACGATTTACAATTCCGAACGATGGAACGGTTTGTAATTATTTCGTCCAAAACCCAGACGGCCCCACCCGATTTTATCGTGTGATTCCACAATAATTTTATCTTCGTAGAAATGTTTCCGACAGCGAGCCGCGTTCGGTGCGGATGACGGTGCCGGGATTGATGTTGTGCCGCGTGAACCAGCCATCTTTTGTTTCCAGGGCGAACACGATATCGCTGCGCGCCGCCACAACGCCATTGGTGTCGTTGGCTTCGAGGTGATGAATTTCCTGAATGACGCCGTCGGCCGTGATGTAAGCCACGGAAATGGATTCGGGACAATTCTTCATCCAGAAATTCGCCTGCTGCGGATAACGAAGGTTGAAGAGCATGGAATCCGTTTCCTGAATATTCGTGCGGAACATCATGCCGCAATGAATCTCTTCATCGGTCAGAGCAAGTTCGGTGTCCAAAGTTTCCGCGCCGAGATAAATTTTCATCGTTCGCAATTTCGGTTGCGCTTGCGTCGGCAACGGCGGTGGATTTTCAGCGGGCGGCGCGGGAGAAATTTCCTTTTTCTGGCAACCGACAGAAAAAATTAAAGCAGTCAGCAAAGCAAATACGTTTATCAACTTCACGGACGACAGCTTGCCGGAAGCGCGCAACGTTTTCAATTGTGTTGATTTACGAAAGTTACGACGGCGAAGTTACGGCGCGGCGCATGGGGTATTCACCTACTATGGCATTTTGCATGGCAAACATAAGCTTTCAAAATGTTCTGGTCACACCCGAAATAGAAATCAACCCGCCCTGAAAATTATGAAACGCAAAGACAGAAAAGCAATTTCAACAGGTGTCGCACGGCGCGTCCCGGCCGCGCTTGATAATCCGCAACCGACCGAAACCAGCGCGGCGCTGTTGCGCGAACTCGTCGCGCACTTGCGGCAAAACCGAACTCAATTGCGCGAGGAATGGGCGCGACGCATCACCGAAGCGCAATTGCTCACGGCGATGACGAAGGAAGAAATTTTCACAGAAGCGACATCGGTGTATGACAACTACGTCGAAGTGCTCGAAACCGGTTCAGTCGAAGCGTTGCAGGCTTACGCGCGCAATCTCTCCGAACGTATCATTCCGCGAGGCGTCGAAACGCACGAAGTCTTGGGCATCGTGTTGCTGTTGCGCGACGTGCTCGCGCGCTCGCTGTTCAAAAAATATCAAGCCGATTTCGATTTGCTGAATCGCGTGCTCGACTCGTATGAACCGGCGGCGAATCGTATCGCAAATACCGTAGGCGTGTCGTTCGTGCAGGAACGCGAACGTATCATCCGTCAGCAACAGGAAGCCATCCGCGAATTGTCCACGCCGGTTTTGCAGGTGCGCGAGCGATTGCTGATTTTGCCAATCATCGGCGTGATTGATTCGCAACGCGCGCGGCAATTGACGGAGCAATTGCTTCGCGGCATCCGCAACAACCGCGCAAAAGTCGTCGTCGTTGACATCACTGGCGTGCCGACGATTGACTCGACGGTTGAACCATTTGGTGCAAACCGTTGAAGCATCGCGACTCATGGGCGCGAGCGTTATTATCACCGGCTTGTCGTCGGAAATCGCGCAAACGCTCGTGACCATCGGCGTGGATTTGAGTAAGATGAACGCGGTCGGCGATTTGCAGGGCGGTATTGAAGAAGCGGAACGTCTGCTTGGCTACAAAGTCATCGGCATGACGGAAATTACCGCGCCGGCGCCGGCGGAACAAAACGCATAATAATATGCACGTTCCAGTCCTCAAGCAGGGCGGTTATTTAATCGCCAGTGTCCAGTCCGTTCTTTCGGACGCGGACCTGCTGCAATTGCGCGACGACCTTGCCGAGCGCGTCGGGCAATTCCGCTCACGCGGCGTCATCATTGACGTGACGGTGCTCGACG
The DNA here is from genome assembly GCA_021323835.1 of Verrucomicrobiota bacterium. GTDB lineage: Bacteria > Verrucomicrobiota > Verrucomicrobiia > Limisphaerales > UBA11358 > UBA11358. The sequence goes on from JAJPKI010000086.1 coordinate 2,760, forward strand.
TGATTGATTCCTTCGCCACGCGCACGCTTCGCGCGGTTGCGCACATGCTCAAGCTGCGTGGCGCAGAAACGGTCATTGTTGGCATACAACCTGATGTCGCCTTCGCCATGGTTCAACTTGGCCTCACTCTCGAAGGTGTCGGAACCGCGTTGGATTTGGAAGAAGGACTCGCTTACCTGAATCGTCTCTCGAAAAAGAACGTCAAACATGGAAAATGACGGAACACGCGTTGCGATAAATTCCAACGCCGACATCGTCGAAGCGCGGCAAAAAGGCCGGGCGCTGGCGATTGAATTGGGTTTCGACGGCTCGGACTTAACGCTCATCGCCGCGGCGATTTCTGAAATCGCGCGCAACATCGTTGACCACGCGAAAACCGGCGAAGTTATTTTGAATTCTGCTTCGCAAGGCAGCAAGCGCGGCATTTGCATCATCGCCAAAGACGAAGGTCCAGGAATTAAAGACGTTGCCAAAGCGATGCAATACGGTTATTCAACGCGCAAAGGTTTAGGCGTCGGACTTCCCGGCGCGAAATGGCTGATGGACGAATTTGAAATTGATACCAAAGTCGGCGTGGGCACAACCGTGACGATGAAGAAATGGCTCCATTGAAATGACGAATCAAAAATGTCGAATTACGAATTCTGAAATTCATTCGACGTTCGAAATTCGTCATTCAGAAATTCAAAATGACAGGCGTTGCAGAAAAAAAATCACACTTAATCGAATGGAGCGTCGCGTCGCGTCCACTTGCCGGGCAGGCCGTTTCCGGCGACTTGCATGTCGTCAAATTTTTCGACGATTGTGTTTTAATTGGCGTCATTGACGGCGTTGGCCACGGCGACGAAGCCGATAAAGCCGCGCACGTGGCGAAAGGAGTTTTGGAAAATCATGCAAATGAATCTACCATTTCGCTGATGCGTGAATGTCATGTGGCGTTAAATCAAACGCGCGGCGCTGTCATCACGCTCGCAGTTTTGAACTTTGAAGAGAACGCGATGAATTGGCTCGGCGTCGGAAACGTCGAAGGCCGGTTGTTTCGCGCCGACCCGAACATCATTCCCGGCCACGAAAATATCCTGTTGCGCGGCGGACTCGTCGGTTATCAACTTCCGTCGTTGCAGGCGAGCGTGTTGCCGATTTCGCGCGGCGACCTTTTGGTTTTTGCGACGGACGGTTTGCACGCCGGATTTGACCAGCGAATCAATTTGATGGAAACGCCCAAACAAATCGCCGACGGAATTATGAAACGTCATTTCAAAGGCAACGACGACGCGCTCGTGCTCGCGGTTCGTTATCTCGGCGCATCGCAATGAAACGTCCCTCGCGCATATTCGCGCGACGTTACGCCGCGACGTTGCAAAAATTTCTTGCCAGCCGCCAGGAAGCGTTGCTCGAACGCGCTTACAAACTCGGGCGCGAAGCCGTCGCGGCAAAAGTCGGACTTCTCAACATTGTCCGCATTTATCAGGACGCGCTCGACGAATTGCTGCAAACGTTGCCGTCCACCAATGTCAAAAAACGCCAACGCATCCGAAAAATTGCAGAAACATTTTTTCTCGAATCGCTGTCGCCGTTTGAAGCGACACAGCGCGGTTTCTCGCAAATGACCGATTGGTTGCGGCAACGCAATCAGGAATTGGAAAATGAAATTGCCATTCGCCAAAAAGCCGAACAAGTCGCGCAAACCAGCGAAGCGCGATTGCGCGCCATTCTCGACCACAGTCCGGCAGTAATTTTTTTGAAAGACACGCGCGGGCGTTATTTGCACGTGAACCGGCAATTTGAAAAGCGCTTCGGTTTGAGCGCGCACGATGTTATCGGCAAAACCGACCGCGAACTTTTTTCGCGCAAACAGGCGATGGTTTTTCAAGCGAACGACCGAAAAGTGTTACGCGAAGGCGCGCCGATGGATTTTGAAGAAACGGCGCGTTATCGCGATGGCATTCACACGAGCATTGTTTCCAAATTTCCGTTGCGCGGGCCGAGTGGAAAAATTTACGCGCTTTGCGGCATCGCCACCGACATCACGACGCGCAAACAAATGGAAGAAGATTTGCGCCAGAGCGAGGAGCGATTTCGCCTGCTTATTTCCAGCGTCAAGGATTACGCGATTTACATGCTTTCGCCATCGGGAAACATTTCGAGTTGGAATCCCGGCGCCGAGCGCATCAAAGGCTGGCGCGAAAATGAAATTCTTGGAAAACATTACACGGAATTTTTTACTCCGGAAGACGCGCGGAAACATCAGCCGCGCCGCGAATTGGAAACGGCATTGCGCCAGGGGCGTTTTGAAGGCGAAGGCTGGCGTGTGCGCAAGGATGGTTCGAGATTTTGGGCAAGTGTTGCTGTCACGCCCGTTCGCGGGCATGCGGGAAAATTACTCGGCTTTGCCAAAGTCACGCGCGACATGACCGAACAACGGCTGACGCAGGAAGCATGGCGGCAATTGTCCAAAAAAATTCTCGACGCGCAGGAAGAAGAACGCAAACGCATCAGCCGCGAATTGCACGACGAAACCGGACAAGCACTCACGGCCATCAGTGTCATGCTTGCGGCGCTCAAACACGATGACTCGGTGGCAAAATCTAAATTTGCCGACCGCAAGCTCGCCGAGACGCAAAAGCTTTTGGAAAAGACGATGGAATCCATCCATCATTTCGCGCGCGAACTGCGCCCGACAATGCTCGATGAATTAGGCCTGGTTCCTGCTCTACGTTCGCATATAAAAAGTTTTTCCGAGCGCACCGGTTTGCAAATGCATTTGAGCGCAAGCCCAATTGCTGAGAAATTGGACGGCGAACAAAAAATTGTCCTCTTCCGCATCGCTCAAGAGAGCTTGACGAACGTTGCAAAACACGCGCATGCAACACGCGTGAAGGTTGCAATTCGCAAGTTCGGCGATGAATTGGTTATGGAAATCGCCGACAACGGCAAGTCGTTCGCCGAAAACCCGACCGTTGATGGCAAAAGGAAGCAGCGCCTCGGTTTGCTGGGAATGCAAGAGCGTGTTAGATTGGTCAACGGTAGATTTATCATTAAGCCGCAGCCCGGCAAGGGAACGACTGTGCGTGTCACCGTTCCATTTAAGCCGACGAGAATTGATTTTTAGTAAACTGAAACAAGGAGCATGACTATGGAAAAAATTCGAGTGTTGTTGGCCGATGACCACACTGTCGTCCGACAGGGACTGAAAGCGTTGCTGGAAGCCGAGCCGGACATCGCCGTAGTCGGCGAAGCGAACACCGGCCGCGAAGCCGTCAATCTTACCAAAAAACTTTTGCCCGAAGTCGTCGTCATGGACATCGCCATGCCGAATCTCAACGGCCTCGAAGCCACACGCCAAATTTCCAAAGAAGTTCCGCAAACAAAATTGCTCGTGCTTTCGTCTTACAACGACGACGAATATGTCCATCAAGTCACCGAAGCGGGCGCAATGGGTTATCTGCTCAAGCAAACTGCCGCGACGGATTTAATTAAAGCCGTTCGTGAAGCGCGACGCGGAAATGCATTTTTCAGCCCGGCAATTTCCAAACGGCTCGTTGAGCGTTATCGAGAAGCATTTCTCAACGGCGTGCCTGTCAAGAAACGAAATGATTTGCTCACCTCGCGCGAATCCGAAGTGCTGCAACTCATCGCCGAAGGCAAGCCGAACAAACAAATCGCTGCGGAACTGTGTATCAGCATCAAGACCGTCGAGAAACATCGCCAGCAGGTGATGAACAAATTGCACATCCACGATGTTGCCGGTCTGACGCGCTACGCGATTTCCAAAGGCATCGTCGAAGGCACTACGCCGATGCTGGTGTAAAACGCAACGCTTTGGTCAAGGAATCTGTGGAGTGCGTTTTTTTCCCTGACGGGAAATTGCAAGACACAATAAAAGGCCGAGTTGGAAGCCCCATATTCCAACATACCAAATGTGAAATTGTTGGCCGATTTCTTTTGAAAGTGTGAACCATTTCAAATCCCAAGCCAAATGAACAACTCCTGCAACGATTGCGATAACGCCGCAAAGAATTGAAACTATTTTTCCCCAACGATCAAAAATGTATTTTTTGCTAAATGGAAGGAAACAAAGAAAAATACCCAAAATAATTATAAACCCACAAATTATTAGCCATAGATTCATAATAGAGTTCGCAGCCTTTGCGATTGACTTTGCTCCTGCCAAAAAATTTTGTCGAGAAAATTTGTTTAATGAGACGCTGGATAATTCGTCATTGCAAAGACGCGCCGTCCATCCGGCAATTGAGCTTCGGCTTCAATCCAATTTGTTCCCGCCGTTGGCGTGAAAATGAAATTCGTTCCGAATTTCGGTTCTTGATTGGCCGCTTCCCAAACAATTTGCGCTTTGGACAAATCCAAGGTGGGGCGAGCGTCCTCGCGAGCCGGATTTATTTTTAACGAAGCAGTGATTGCGGAATTACTTTTCGTTTCGACAATTTCCGCCTCCGCGTATTTCCATTGTTGCGTTTTGAGCGGCGTCATCGCTGCGACAAATGCCGCCGTTGCCAAACTGCGCGCGATGTCTGATGAAGTTGATTCCGTTTGCGTATTAAACGCGTCTCCCCAACGGTCGTAAAACGGATATGGATTTGCCCATGCGCCATCGGCGGGAAAACTTAAATTACCCAACTCGCGGCCATAATCCCAAAGCCATTCGAAGCCGCTCTGCACATTACCGATGGGAATTCCGCTCTTCGGCAAGACGCGCCGGTCATTTTGCGAATATTGGTCCACAATTTCGCGCTGCCGCTTCCAGCCAAGGCCAGTCACATAACTCACGTTCACCGGATTGCAGCCGCCCTCGTAATTCAAATCGCGTAAAATTGCGTCGAGATATTCCGGCTTGTGCTCGATTTGATACGCGACGGCGATGTCGAACGCCATGCGGCTTGAAAAATACCAGCCTGCGTTTCGAAAACGTTTGTTCTCGGTCGGGAAGCACGTGCCATAAGCGCTGTCCTGCGACCATTTCAAAACGTCGTCGCCCGAGGCAACGATTTCATTTTCGCACTGCGCCAAATAATTTGAATCCAGCTCGCTTATCGGCAAACGTCCGCTGCGGGCGGCGAAAGTATAATCCCTAATCGCATTTCCGTAACATGCATACATCCGCCACCAGCCCCAGCGAAATGTTTGTGCATCGTCCGGATTTGGAAACCACGATTTGAACAGCGCATGAATATTTTGGTCGCCTGTCGCCAAAAACATTTCGCACGCGGCCCACGCCGATTCATCTTCGTCTCCGAAATCATCGCTGTAAGCCGTAATTTTTTGATATGCGCCATGTTTGCCGTATTTCGCAATGGCGTTTGTCAAAAACTTCCAGCCGAGTTGCGCCTTCGCCAAATAAATTTTCGCTTCATTCGGATAAAATTTTTTGAATTGCGGCGACGACGCACATTCCGCGAGTGCGGCGACGGCTGCGGCGGTGACGCTGGTTGTTTTCGGCCAAACAACTTGCGGGGCGCCATGGTCGGGCGTCACGTTGCTTTCGTATTCGTAATCGCGCGGGTAAACGAGAAAATAGAATCCGCCGTCGCTGTCCTGCATCTTCGCGAGGAAATCCGCTTCCCATTTTGCCTCCTGCAAAACATCGCT
>JAJPKI010000332.1 GCA_021323835.1 Verrucomicrobiota bacterium
CCGCCAAATCGAGCGACACGATAATTTTATTATTGCGCTGACCAAGATCGTAAATTTGCCGCCAGCGCGCCAATTGTTGCTCCAAATTCTGCAAACCGAAAGTAATTTCGCTGCCCTGCTCCGTCGTCACGACGATGACGTTCGGCGACGAAACGTCAATGCGCCGCAAATCCACCAGCCCGGCCATTTGCGAATGGCCGAACGCGGAAATCAATTGCAACGCCGATTGCACTTGTGCCGACTCGACGCGATGACCCTGCTGCAATTGAAAAAAATTAACACCCGCGACGACCGGCAATTGATTTCGGATTTGCGAAATCGGAATTGTGCAAAGTCGCGGGTCGAGCGGCTGCATCACAAAACCGTCCGCGTCCAATTGAAAAACGGAAACGGCGATTCCATTTGCGCCGTCCGCGCGCGGCACGTTCACTTGCGCGACGGCTTTGCGCTCGGTCACGCGAATTTTCAGCGTGCGCGGCAAAATACGTTCGATGGAAACCGACGCAATCGTCGGAACCAATTCCAGATTTCGTTTCACCGCCGCCAAATCGAGCGCGATTAAATTTGCGCCGGATTTTACACCCGTCCATTTGCGCAATTGTTCCGGCGCGATGACGCCGTCGGTTTGCACTTTGACATTTTGAATCGCGAACGTGGAATTTTCGTAAATGAATTTATCCAGCGCCCATGCTCCCGCGCACCAAAGCAACGAAAGTCCCAAAATCGTGCCGAATAAAATGCAAACGGCAATCGTCGCCAGTCGCGTGCGCGTCGCGCGGACTTTGTCCGAGCGCAATTTCACGTCGAGCACGTGTGCGCGATGCAACCGACGATTTTTTTGTTGTCGCTTAAACCACATAATTTGCTGTTAAATCAAATTGTCACTGCGAAATTCTTTTTTGTTTTGTGCTCTTTGCGTTCTTTTGCGGCCATTTTTCTTTTCATCGCCAAATCAATCATGCGCTGGCAAAGCTGCTCGTAACTGATTCCCGCCGCCGCCGCCGCTTTCGGCATCAAACTCGTTTCCGTCATGCCCGGTTGCGTGTTCACTTCAAGAACAATTGGCTCGCCATTCTTGCTGACCATCACGTCCACGCGAGCATAATCGCGTCCTCCAATTGCATGAAACGCCCCGAGCGCGGCAGCCTGAATTTTTTCCGTCGTCGCCAAATCAAAATCCGCCGGGCAAAAATATTCCGTGCAACCCGCCGTGTATTTGTTTCGATAATCGTAAGCGCCAGCTTTCGGACGCACTTCGACAACCGGCAATGCTTCGCCATCTAAAATTCCAACCGTCGTCTCGCGCCCGACAATTTTTTCCTCGACCAAAACTTCCGAATCAAATTTCAACGCTTCGGCCAAAGCATTTTGCCAATCTTCCGCGCGTTCGACAAATTGCAACCCGACGCTAGAGCCTTGCCGAATCGGTTTGACGACCAGCGGCAATTGCAAATTTTTCGGCAACGGCGCTTTTACTGAATTCACGACAACAAATTCCGCCGTCGGCACGCCGGCTTTAATGCAAAGATTTTTTGTCACCACTTTGTCGAACGCCAGCCGGCTCGATTCCGAATCGCAGCCGGTGTAAAGCACGCCGAGTTTTTCCAATTGCGCCTGCACCTGCCCGTCTTCGCCGTAAGTGCCGTGCAACGGCGCGAGGCAGACGGCCTCCGTGTTCGGCGGCAAAGTCCAGTCCGGCGTTTTGGGATCCAGCTCGACCACCGAGTGACCGAGCGACCGCAACGCCTTCACCACGCCCGCGCCCGACCGCAACGACACTTCGCGCTCGGCGCTGGGGCCGCCGAGCATCACCACAATTTTTAATCGTTGAAACATTTCAAATTGGGTTTAGCAAGAAACACTACCACTTCTATATTTTATGGTCTTAATTCGCTTGTTGTCTTTGTCGTAAATCAAAATATGTTCCCAAACTGCATGATTCACACTTATTGTAATCTTGACGGCGTGCTGTCCTGTTCCATCCTCAAAATATTCAATAGAACCAACATCTTCGCTCCCATCATCGGAAGCATAAATAACAGCTGCACCCGCTTTTAATGGTTTAATCCCTAAGCTTTTGAGATAATCTTGATAGTCCTTTTCAATAGCTTGGGCGTCTGGCCAGGACTTATAATTCTTCTGCCAACCCGCCAAAGGATCAGGAATTGGTTTCGGTGAGGAGCATCCAAATCCACAAAGGAACATTGCCAATAAAAAACAAAATATGAATCGAGTAATCTTCATATTTCTTCTCCGATGATTTCGACTTCCGTGTGCAATTCAATTCCGCGTTCAGTTTTCGCCTTGGCCTTCAAAATTGAAATCAATTCCAAAACGTCGCGCGCCGTCGCCTTGCCGTCGTTCACGATGAAATTGCCATGCTCGGCGGAAACCACCGCGCCGCCCACGCGCGCGCCCTTCAAACCCAGTTCGTCCACCAGCCGGCCCGCCGGAATCGCGCCGGGATTTTTGAAGATGCAACCCGCGCTCGGCGCCGCCGGCTGCGATTCCCAGCGTTTTTCACTGAACGATTTCATCCGCTTTTCAATTTCTTCACGCGGCACAGATTTACATTTGAAAACCGCGCCCAGCGCGATGTGATTTTTCAACGCCGCGCAACTGCGATAATCCACGGACATTTCTTTCGGCGACATTTCAGAAATGTTGCCGTCAAAATCCATCACGCGCACCGACTCGACGGCATCGAACGTCGCGCCGCCCATCGCGCCCGCG
>JAJPKI010000100.1 GCA_021323835.1 Verrucomicrobiota bacterium
ATGGGAATGATTGATGCGCCATACGCCGATCTTTCATTTACCGGCGGCGCTACATTTACCGGCTCGGTTGTGGGCAAGTCCATTAACATTCAAAACGGTTTTACTTTTCACTACGACGAAAGTCTTAAAAGTCTCATTTCATCATTAGCTGCCTATAAACTTGTTTCATGGAGCGAAATTCCGCCGTGAGCACGCAGGAAATTTGCCTGAAATGGAAACTAACATTTGCGGCTGCGGTTCATCTTCATAAACTGTCCTCGTGAAAGCCGCCATCCTGCACGGCAGGGAAAATATCCGCATCGAAGAAATCGCTCCGCTACCGCTCAAACCCGGCGAAGTGCGCCTGCGCATCGAGGCCGCGCTCACTTGCGGCACGGATTTAAAAGTCTTCAAGCGCGGCTATCACGCCAAAATGATTGTGCCACCCGCCGTCTTCGGCCATGAACTCGCCGGAACAATCTCGGAGTTGGGAAATGGCAGTTCGGAGTTTGGATGGAAAATCGGCGACCGCGTGGTCGTGGCCAATTCCGCGCCGTGCGGAAACTGTTTTCACTGCGGCGTCGGGCAGGAAAATATCTGCGACGATTTGCAATTTCTTAACGGTGCTTACGCCGAGACGATTGCCGTGCCCGCGCGCTTCGTGCAAAAAAACATGCTGCGCATAAAACCGGAAACCAGTTTTCGCGACGCCGCGCTCACCGAACCGCTCGCCTGTGTCGTGCAAGGCGTTGAAGACACGAAACTGCAGGCGGGACAAAATGTTTTAATTCTCGGCGCCGGACCAATTGGCCTGATGTTCGTCGCGCTCGCGAAACATTTGGGCTGCAACGTCGCCGTCGCCGGTCGTCGCGCGGTTCGGCTCGAAGCGGCAAAAAAATTAGGCGCGGACGAAATCATTGATGTGACCGACGGCGGAAATCTTGTCGGCAAAATTCGCGGCGCAACCAAAACGCATTTCGACGCAGTAATCGAAGCTGTTGGCCGGCCGGAAACGTGGGAGGCCGCGGTGCATTTGGTGCGCAAAGGCGGCAAGGTGAATTTCTTCGGCGGTTGTCCGGCCGGCACGACCATCACGCTTGACACGGCGTTCATCCATTATTCCGATTTGACGCTGCTGGCGAGTTTTCATCACACGCCGCGCGCGATTCGGCTGGCGCTGGAATTCATCGAGAACGGCGTCGTGCGCGCGGAAGATTTTGTGGACGGCGAATGCGCGCTGACGAAGCTGCCGGAATTGTTCAAGTCAATGACCGCGGGAAATCACGCCATCAAAACGCTGATTCGCGTGCATGAATAAATCGGAATGGCCGCGAAAGAACGCAAAGGCACAAAAGAAAAAGTCCGATTCAAAATAAATTATCTTTTGCGCGGCTGATTTTACGGCTTGAGAAAATTTTCCAGCACGCCGTGCATTTTTTGCAAATCCGGCAAATTGACATACATCATGTGGCCGGCGTCGAATTCCACGTAAGAAATGTTCGTGCGATATTCCGGCGCGACGGAAATGTGGTCGAGCGCGTAGTGCATCGTGTCCACGGGGCAAACCAAATCGCAGCGGCCATCAAAAACCAGCACGCGCATGTAAGGATTTTGGTTCATCACGTCGGCCAGTTTGTTTCCCGAGTTGGCGTAATTATTTTCCGCGCCGTATTTCCACGGTTGCACGCCGGCGATGATTTCATAAGGCAAATCGTCTTCGAATTTTAATTCGCTGCGGATGTAACTGTTGACGGCGGCGGCGAACGGCCCGCGCGTGGCGGCGGCGGACGGGTCAAAATCGGGAAACGGCCACGCGGCGTTGTTGTCGCGGCCGGTGATGCGCGCGTCATAAGCGCCGAGAATCAATCCTTCGTCGTGCAACAATTGGCGGCGGAACACGGCTTCATCAATTCGCAAATCATTGTCCTCGATGACTTGCGGCTTGAGGCCGGTGAGTCGCGCAAGTTCGGCGACAATTTTTTTTCGGTCGTCGGCACTCAACGAATCGCCTTGTTGCAGCGCGTGCAAATAATCGCCTTTGGCAAAAGCGCGCGATTCGGCCAGCGCTTTGTCCAAATCATTTTGCAAATCGGACGGAAGTTTTTTGTGAAAATGCGCCACGGCGGTGTAAGACGGCAAATAAAGAGAATATGGCACGTCGTTGCCGGCGTTGTTCCAAATCGTTTGAAAATCCAAAACGCCGCTGACGAGAATCAAGCCGTTCAAATACATTCCAAAACGGTCGTTCAATTGTTTGGCCAAACCGGCCGCGCGGAAAACTCCGTAACTTTCGCCGCAAAGATATTTTGGCGAAAGCCAGCGTTCGTGGCGCGTCGTCCACAAGCGGATAAATTCGCCGACGGAATCCAAATCAGGCGCATCGCCGAAAAATTGGTCGGGCTTTTCACCATTCGCCGCGCGGCTGAAACCCGTCGCCACCGGGTCAACGAAAACCAAATCGCTGGCATCCAAAATCGAATATTCATTGTCCGTGAGGCCAAACGGCGGCGGCGGCAGCGTGCCATCGTCGTTCATCTTCACGCGACGCGGCCCGAGCGCGCCGAGATGCAGCCACAACGACGCCGAGCCGGGACCGCCGTTGAAACAAAATGTCACGGGTCTTTTTTCGGTGGGGCGAGACTCTGTCGAGCCGTAGCTTCGCGTGTAAGCCACGTAAAAAATTGCCGCGCGCACCGAGCCGGTGGATGAAAGAATCGGCAGCATTCCCGTTTCCGCCACGTAAGTGACACGTTGGCCGCCGATGGAAATGCTGTTGGTGGTAAAAACCGGTTTGTGAGTGGCGTCGGGAATTGTCGCCGCGTCATTTTTCTTTTCGGAAATCGTGATGGCGACGTTGCCGGTGGCGGAATTGGTTTTGGCATCTTTGGAATCGGAATTGCTTTTATCCGCTGCGCGCAGGCTGGCGGCGCAAATCAGAGGTAAGATGAATAAAAATTTTCGCATGGCAGTTTTGATTTTTACAGCCAGAACAATTTTCGACAATGATATTCTGGCGGCAAATCTGTTGGCAGGGCGACGCTGCGCCGTCGCCGTAAACCGGCAGCGCGGCAGCGCAGCCCTGCCGCGCTCCACCATATTTTGTGTTTGCCCCTGCAATTTCCACAATTCAGAAATGTTTTTGTGAACAAAGGAAAAAGTGTGAATAAGTTTCGCGCAAAGTGGCTTGTAATTTTTGCAAACTGTGAGAAAAACGTAGCTGGCTTTGAGCGGACAAAATCAGGCCGATGAATCCGGAAGAAAATCATGCAGAACGCTTGCGCTTGTTTGCGGCGCGCAAAACCGTCGCCCAAAATGTTTCCGAAACGTCACGTGTGCGGCGGAGAAATTCAGATAAAATCCTAATCTTGCTTTAATCGAATGAACAAAAAAGTTGCGAAGGGACAATTGCGGGCATTCACGCTGATTGAATTGCTGGTGGTCATTGCCATTATCGCAATTTTGGCGGCGATGCTGTTGCCGGCATTGAGCGCGGCGAAGAAAAAAGCGCAACAGACTAGTTGCCTGAACGACATGCGGCAATGGGGGATTGCATTGCAAATTTATAGTGGGGATGCTGATGATTACATTCCAGCGGATGGCACAACCACTGAAGCGTCACCCAATCCACACTCAGGAGGCTATGGTCAGTATCAACCTGACAATACTTTCACCAGTGGCTCGGCTACAGTGCTTGATCCGATTGCGTGGTATAACGTATTACCACCTCTCGTCGCTGATCATGATTTAGCAACTTATTCAACCGGCGCGGGGGTTTTTACAGCGAGATACCCATATCCGGGCAATGGCAAAGGAAGCAAATTATGGATATGTCCTACGGCTACAACTGCAGCTGCTGACTCGACGGCTTTTTTGGCAGGCGGAAAATATGGCTTTTTTTGTTACGTAATGGATTTGGACCTAAAACTTAAAAGCGACATTAAAAATGGAGTTGTTGGCAATGGTTATTTTTATCCGTCAATGCCGAAACGCTCAACGTTGAAGTTGCCTTCCGCGCAGGTTTTTCTTAGTGAAGCCACTTTTAGCCCAACATTGGAAGGCGGCCGTAATAGCGGCACTTACCCTTCAGCTCGGTGGGACTATTTCGCAAAACGTCATAATAAAGGTGGGGCAATTGTTTTCATGGACGGTCATTCGGCATATTTCAAATACGATTACGTTTTCAATCAAAATCCGATCACAGTCCCACGCGAAGAAAAACGTAACTCCGACATTTACTGGAACCCGAATCGAGACGACAGCATTAATTAATTATCACCGAAACGTCACACGCCATATAAAAATTTAAGATAAAATCAACTCTGCAAAAATATGAAAAATAAAATCGCCCTATTGACCGCCACGTTGTTGTTCTGCCTGTTTGTCACCGGTGCGCAAGCGGGAATTATATTACAGGATAATTTCGACAGTTATGCTACGGGCGAAATCACCAACAATCTTGCAAATACTTTTTGGAGCGGTCACAGCGGCGTGGCGCCATTCAACATTGTCGCCGATTCAACGATGAGCGCTCCCAACGCGGCGCAAATCAACCAGACGCTGGCGCAGGATGTTCATGCCAGTTTGACAAATCAGCCTTATGCGATTGCTGGAACAAACGGCTTGGGTGCGCCGGTTGCGGCCATTTATGCGAGTTTTCAAATAAACATGGGCACGGCGCCGTCTTCCGCGGCATATTTCGCGCATTTTTTGAATGGCACCACAACTTTCCACGATAGAATTTTTGCAACGGTAACAAATGGCGGAGCGAACGGAGCTTTGCTGAATGAGAGTCCGAATTTCCGTATCGGCGTTGCCAACAATGGTGCCGCGGCAACGAATGTCATCACCACGGATTTAAGCCTGAATACTGTCTACACAATTGTGACACGTTATGTTCCGAGCACAGGCATTAGCACCGTATGGTTGAATCCAACGAGCGAAACCAATTCGGCGCCTACAATCGCGGCGACGGCGACGGACACAGTTGGTCTTGATAATATTCAAGGTTTCGCGATGCGCCAGAATACCGGTGAAGGCATTTTGGATTTGGATAATCTGAAAGTTGGAACGGCTTTTGCCGATGTTGTGCCCGGCAGCGTTAATCCGCCCACGATTCTTTCTCAGCCAGTGGATAATACACTTCCATTTGAAGGTAGCACTGTGCAATTTAAAATGCTGGCAGCAGGGGATACCAACATTACTTACAAATGGTATTTCAACACCAACACGGCGCTGGTCGAATCGTCATCGGTAATTGGAACCACCAGTAACGTTCTTACATTGACTAATATCACGGTGGCGCAATCGGGAATGTATAGTTGCACGGTTTCCAATGCAGCAGGCACGAATGCAACTCGTTATGCCGTGTTGTTTGTGAATACCACGCCAGTTCCGCCAATCATTACGAACCAACCAGTTGCTGTGACGGTGAATAGTGTTGATACGGCGACGTTTAGCGTCACCAATGGCGGCAGCCAGCCCCTGGCATATCAATGGAAATATGTTCCGGCGACGAACGGCTTGGTGACGAATATTGTCGCGGGTGCAACAGCTTCAACCCTGACGCTGGCAAATTGTTCCGTTGCTATATCGTCGAATTTATATTTCGTGACCATCACAAATCAATTTGGAGCGACGAATAGCGCCAAAGCGTTGTTGACAGTAAATCCTGCGCCGAGCATTTCAATCGCACAATTCCGCGCAAAAGTGGATGGTTCATTTGCGCCGACTAACACGACGTCACTTTACACGCTCACAGGGACGGTCACGACATGGCATGATATGACCGGCTTGGCGAACACAGAATTTTACATGCAGGATGCCAGCGGTGGCATCGTGGTTTTCTGGTCGGGCGCAGATGGTTCGACGAATTTGCCGCCGGCAGGCGCGCGAGTGCAAGTAACCGGGCCAATGGCTGCATTCAGCGGTTTGTTGGAAATTGAGCCTGTATTTACGAATACGTTGCACAGCGTTACAATTCTTAGCACCAATAATCCACTGCCCAAGGCGCAGCCCCTGCCATTTGACCCAAATGTTTCACTTTATCCGGCCACGGCTAAGAATGCCACGATGGATAAATTGGAAGCCATGTATTTGGTTGTCTCCAATGTGAATCTTAATTTGACCACGCCGACATTTGTTTCCGGTGCCAATGACACCATGACCAACAACAAGCATCACGTTTTACAAGCAACCAACAGCGTGGCAACCATTAATTTCACCAACGAAGCCGGTCAACAATTTGTTTTATTCATTAACGCTCAAAGCGGATTGCCCGGACAGGCAAAATATACCGGGCCGGTTACGATTTATGGTGTATTAGGATATTTCACAACGGCAGGATATGAATTCACTCCGAGCCGATTTGAAGATGTTATTGCTTACACTCAAGTCACCAACACCGTGACCAATGTCAAACATTACGGTGACTTGCTGACAAATGCCTATACAGAAAATGTATTGCGCGCAGGTGAAACAATGACCGCTTATTTGAACATCGCAGACCCTGAAGGCGGCACTGTTACATTGACGCCTCCAAACAGTGGAATGCCGACTGGTGCTTTTTGGGATGGTGTTGCGAGTGGCTTAACGGCCAAAGCTGTATTTCATTACACCGGCACAAATGCCGACGCGGGCAACAATTATACGATGAATGTCGGCGTCAGTTCGACCAGCGGTTCGTCATCAACATATTCCTTCACCGTCTATGTCCCAACGGCAGATGAACAAAAAGTAGCCATTTCGGAATTTTTGGCGAACCCGACCACAAATAGTGCGGCGGCGAATTTCAACCCGCTGCATCGTGGCAGCGATACCGGCACCATCACAACTAACGACCAATATATCGAATTAGCAAACCAATCGCCTGATGATATAGACACTTCGTCCGGCGCAAATGGATGGGAAATTGACCAAGGCGTCACGCCCGTAATGTCATTTGATGCGTTGCCGAGTGCGGCGCTTATTCCATCATCAAGCGCCGTCGTCATCTATGGCGGCGGTTCTTCGCCGAGTTTGCCAGTGAACAGTTATGCCGCGACCTCTGGAAAACTTGGTTTATTGACTAACGGGACGGCGACACTGGTGTTGCGCAATGGCGACGGCCATATTGTTGACCGTGTGGTTTATTCTGCTACTGACTTGAATGCGAACGGGTCGCTCACGCGGTTCCCGGACAACATCAATGGTCCCTTCGTGCCGCAGCCTTACGTCAGCACCAACTTGAATACGGCTGGCTTGGAATACGACGGCAGTGCATGGAATCAACCATTCAAAGTGCCAGCGGGCGTGAATAATGTGGGCATCGGAGTTTTGAATGGACAAGCCATTTTGAACTTCACGGCGAATACCGGACTGGCGAGCACGTTGTGGGGCGCTGATTCCGTCGGTGGTCCATACAAAGTTCTCTTTGGCCGTAAGTTCCCGACAACCTCCGGCTCGTTCACCAACGCAGCTTCGAGTGCGATTAAATTCTATTACATTTCAAATCAATAATTGCGGCTAAACACTACAAGGCGCTCCGGTTTCGACCGGAGCGCTTTTTTTGCTATCATTCGCTGCCAAAATAATTCTTTGTTTGCGACAATTGACAAATGAAGTATTTTTTAGGAATGCAAAATTATTACGTTCCGATTATCGTGGAGCAGACCGGGCGCGGCGAACGGAGTTGGGACATTTATTCACGGCTGCTGGTTGACCGGATTATTTTCGTCGGCACACCGGTGGATGACAACGTCGCGAACATCCTCATTGCGCAGCTTTTATTCCTGCAAATGTCCGACCCGAAGAAGGACATCCATCTTTACATCAATTCGCCCGGCGGCAGCGTCACGGCGGGCTTGGCGATTTACGACACGATGCAATATCTCACTTGCGACGTGAACACCTACTGCGTCGGGCAGGCGGCGAGCATGGGCGCGGTGCTGCTCGCGGCGGGCACGAAAGGCAAACGTTACGCGTTGCCGAACGCGAACGTGATGATTCATCAAGTGCTCGGCGGCGCAGAAGGCCAGGCGAGCGACGTGGAAATCCGCGTCAAATACATGCTCAAGCTCAAGCAACGCCTGAACAGCATTCTGGCCAAGCACACCGGCAAACCGGAGGCGCAGGTGGAACGCGATTGTGACCGCGACAATTTCATGTCCGCCGAGGAAGCGAAAGCTTACGGCATCGTGGACCAAGTCGTGCAATCGCGAAAAGAAATTCCCGGCGGAATGGAAAAAACGCCGGTGATTGTGTAAATTGAATTATGACAGAAGCGCAGGCACATGAATTTGTCGAACGCTGGAGCCGTAGAATGATTACTTGGCGCGCTCGAAATGAAAGCGAGCAGCTTCGTGATTTGGAGCGTAGTTTCCGGGGAATGATTGCAGGCAGTATTTTATTTATGTTAAGTGCCTTGCAATTTCATACACCAACTTTCCGACACGGGATGTTTATGCTCGCTCTTTTAATGTTTGCTTCCTCATGTTCAATGATTTTGCAATTGCGAAAAGCGCGCCAAGTGTTGGAAAAATCCAAAATCGCAAATCAAAAATCGTAAATGGCCCGACCAACCAACATTACGATGTGCAGTTTCTGCGGCAAGACGCATGCGGAAGTGCGCAAACTCATCGCCGGGCCGGGCGTTTATATTTGCGACAATTGCATCATTCTTTGCAAAAATGTCCTCGACCGCGAACTGCAATTGCAGACGCAGAAGAAGCAGCCGAAGTTCGCCATCCCGCGTCCGGCGGAAATCAAACGGCAACTGGATTTGTATTGCGTTGGGCAGGACCACGCGAAAAAAACTTTGGCCGTCGCCGTCCACAATCATTTCAAACGCATCCAGCCGGAACCGCATCATGAAACCGGCGACGCCAAAATTACGGCGCAGCCGCATCCGCACGCGGACGTGGAAATTGAGAAGAGCAACATTTTGATGATTGGTCCAACCGGTTCGGGCAAAACCTTGCTCGCGCGCACGCTCGCAAAAATTTTGGACGTCCCATTCGCGATTGCGGACGCAACGACGTTGACCGAAGCCGGTTACGTGGGCGAAGATGTTGAGAACATCGTTTTGCGTTTGCTGCAAAATGCCGATTATGACGTAAAGCGCGCGCAACGCGGCATCGTTTACATTGACGAGATTGACAAAATCGCGCGCAAGGCCGAAGGGCCGTCCATCACGCGCGACGTCAGCGGCGAAGGTGTGCAACAGGCGTTGCTGAAAATTCTCGAAGGCACGACGTGCAACGTGCCGCCGCAAGGTGGACGCAAACATCCACAGCAGGAATACATCCGCGTGGATACGTCGAACATTTTGTTCATTTGCGGCGGCGCATTTGTGGGTGTGGAAAAAGTTGTGCAACGGCGCATGGGTCGTCACGTGATGGGTTTTGGCGCGGCGGGCGAAGCGCATTCGATTTCGCACGCGGCGCGCGATGAAATTTTGCAGCACGTCGAGCCGGAAGATTTGTTGAACTTCGGATTCATTCCCGAATTCATCGGACGATTGCCGGTCATCACGACGCTGGCGGAATTGAGCGAGCCGCAATTGGTTTCCATTTTGGCCGAAACGAAAAATGCGCTGACGAAACAATTCGCGAAATTGATGGCGATGGAAGGCGTGGAATTGGAATTCACGCCCGACGCGCTGCACGAACTCGCGACGCAGGCGATTCGCAAAGGCACAGGCGCGCGGGCGTTGCGCGGGCTGATTGAACGGCTGATGCTCGACATGATGTTCGACGCGCCGGAAGGCGGAAACATTGTGCATGTGAAAATCACCGCCGCCGTCGTTCGTGGCGAGAGCAAGCCGATTGTCCGCCGCAAGCAGGACGCGGAAGCGGCTTGATATTTTCTTTGCTGTTTTAGTGACCGTAATTCATTTGCAGCCTCTCGCGGTTTTGTTAGCTTCCAGATTATGAAGCGTTGGCTTTCCATCGCATTTCTCTTTTGTGTGGCGACACTTCAAGCCGCGCAAGTCGGGCTGATTAAAATTGACAGCGCCATTGGCCCGGCCACGGCCAATTACATTTCCCGCGCAATTGACGTTGCCGCAAATCAAAACGACGAATGTCTCGTCATTCAATTGAACACGCCCGGCGGCCTCGCCAATTCCATGAACGACATCGTTCAGAATTTTTACGCCGCGAAAATTCCAATCGTCGTTTATGTCTCGCCCGAAGGCGCGATGGCCGGCAGCGCGGGCGTTTTTATCACGCTCGCGGCAGACGTCGCGGCGATGGCGCCGCACACGACGATTGGCGCGGCGCATCCGGTGGAAATGGGGAATGAAAGTGAAACGACTAACAGCATCATGATGCAAAAAGTCGGCAATGCTTACACGAAGGTCATGCAGACGATTGCCGAGAAACGTAATCGCAATGTCGAGTGGGCAAAATCTTCCGTCACCGACAGCAAAGCCATCACGAGCGAAGAAGCGCTGAAAATGAAAGTGATTGATTTGATTGCGACGAACGTTCCGGATTTGCTGCAAAAATTGAACGGCAAAAAATTCGGCGACACAATTTTGAAAACGGCTGGCGCGAGCGTCGTGGAAATTCAAATGAGCGCAGGCGAAAAATTTTTCCAATTGTTCTGGCAGCCGGAAGTGATGATGTTGCTCATGCTCATCGCGATTTACGGCATCATCGCGGAAATGAGCCATCCGGGTGCGATTTTTCCCGGCGTCGCAGGCGCGCTCGCATTGATTTTACTGCTCTACATGTCGGCAACGTTGCCGCTGAACGTTGCGGCGCTCGCGCTCATCGTTTTGGCGGTGGCGCTGTTCATCGTGGATATTTTTGCGCCGACGCATGGCGTGTTGACCGGCGGCGGCATCATCGCATTTTTTCTCGGCGCGTTGATGCTTTTCAATCACGCGCCAAAAGTTTATCAATTGCCCATGACGTGGATTGTTTCCGCGACAATTGTCACGGCGGCATTTTTCATTTTCTTTGTGAGCAAAGGCATTCGCGCGCAATTTTTGCCGAAGCGCAGCGGCGCGGAAGCAATGGTTGGAAAAATTGTCGCGGCAAAATCAAAAATTGATTCGGCCGGCGGAAAAGTTTTTATTGAAGGCGAACTCTGGAACGCCGTGAGCGAAACGCCGGTGGACGAAGGTAAAACGGTTGAGGTCATCGGCATCGAAGGATTGACGTTAAAAGTGAAATCGAAATGAAGAAACAAGTTCTATTCGTGTGCATCCACAACAGCGCGCGCAGCCAAATGGCTGAGGCGTTTCTGAATCAGATTTGCGGCGACGGATTTGAAGCGCACAGCGCGGGCATCGAGCCGGGGAAATTAAATCCAATCGTCGTCGAAGCAATGCAGGAAATTGGAATTGATATTTCCCGCAACAAAACGAAATCGGTTTCGGAATTTTTGA
>JAJPKI010000285.1 GCA_021323835.1 Verrucomicrobiota bacterium
CGTTCGGACGCGATTCGTAAATGATGATGATGACGCCAATCGGCGTGGAAATTTTTTGCAGTTCCAAACCATTTGGCCGGGTGCGTTCATCCAAAATTTTTCCGACCGGGTCAGGAAGCGCGGCGACTTCGCGCAAGCCTTTTGCCATTTGCGAAATCCGTTTGTCGTCCAATTTCAACCGGTCGAGCATCGCGGAAGACAAATTCAATTTCGCTCCGACTTCCATGTCGCTCGCATTGGCTTCTTTGATTGCCGCAGAATTTTTTTCGAGCGCGTCAGCCATCGCGAGCAGGCAATCATTTTTCTCGCGCGTGGAAAGTTTCGCGAGTTCGCGCGACGCGACTTTGGCCTGTTTGGCCAATTGCGTCATTTGTTCCGTCAAATTCACAGGGAGACAGAATACTCCAAAACGGCTGGAAAGAAAATCGAACTTTAGCGGCGTTTTTTGCGTTCGTTTAATTCGTAGCCCGACGGTTTATGCGCCGGATAAACAATTTTCGCCGGGGCGCCTTTGTAAAATCGTTGCGGCGGCACGGCCAATTCCGGCGGTATAATAACTCCTGCGCGTTTCAATTTTTCAACAATGGCGTCGCGGACGAATTGCGAGCGGTTTTGATAACCGGTGCGTTTCATTCCGGCGTGCAATTCCTCAAGGAATTGGTCATCCACCGGAACGGGCATCAATTTTTGGCCGGGCGCGCGTTTGTTTGGCACGGACTTCTTATACACCTTTTCGCCGATAAAAAAAATTAAAATTTTGGTTGACATTTTATAGATTTAATATATACACCATCGCATGAAACGCAGTTTGGAGAAAAGGCGGGGAAGCAAATTGCTTTCCGTTTGGGTGCCAAAATCGCTTGTGCCGCTACTCGATAAGGGTGTGCGCAAGGAAGATTCCGACCGTTCAAAATTTATTCGCAACGCCATTCGCGAAAAATTGGCGCGCGATGGCAAGCAAGAAGGGAAAAATGGCGGACGCTCCGGTTAAACTGAAAATTTTGATTATCGAGGACAAACCGGAAGTCGCCGCATCAATGGAAATGCTCTTACGACGCGTCGGTTTTGAGGTCGCCATCACCAAAAGTGGCGCGGAGGGAATTCAATTGGCCCAACGTGAAAAATTTGACCTCATTACAACCGATATTGATTTGCCGGACATGAATGGTTTTGAAATTTGCGCGCAATTGAAAAAAGATTTTCGATTTTTACGAACACCAATCGTTTTGATTTCAGGCCGTTCATCGGGGGAAAATCGGCGGCACGCTTTTGAATTGGGCGCCGCCGATTTTATTTCCAAGCCGTTCGACTCCTATATTTTTGTCTCGCGAATTTTGACGCTCATCCGTCCGGCAAAAGATTAAAACCGCCATGTCGCCGCCCCGTGAACGCGATAACTCGGCATGATTTGGTCGCCGGAATTTGCGTAGCTCACCGGCAAATCCACACCGACGTGCGCGCTGAAATTTTCCGACCAAGTGAAATCAATTTGCGGGCCGACATACACAATCGTCTCCGCCGAATCACCGTCCGGCACACCGGCAAAAGTGTCTTTGCCTTTACTCTCGCCGGAAACCACTGCTTGCAACGCGAGTGTGTAATTATCTTTTAACGCCAGATAAATTCCCGGCCCGCCGGAAAAATCCCAATCGTTCGCGTATTGATGTTGAAAATCACCTTCGGTGCGAATCGCATATTGCATTTGGCCATTGAGAAAAACTTTTTTCCAACGCGCGGAAAATCCCGTGCCAACCAATCCATCGAATGAACCCGAACCCAACGCCAAATCGTGTCCGCCGATGCCCGCGGCAAAATCCGGTTTGCCGAGCCAGCTGGAATCGCCCGTCGGAAATTTAATTCCGGCGAGCGCCGTCCAACTGAATGTCCAATCCAATTCCGCTTTTTGATAAATTAAAAAATTTCCCGTCAACGAAGCGTCGCCCGGGCCGAATTCGCTGCCATGCGCGGCGACTTGTCCATATTCACGCCAAATCAATGGCAGGTTGAATTGCAGGCCGAAGCGATGATTGAAATTGTAACCGGCGAACAATTGCGACGATAAACTGTGAATGTATTCGCTATCGGGATTCGACGCGCTGTGGCCGTCCGATTTGAACGTGCCAAAATCCGTGAACTGCTCCGCGATGCCGGCAAAAAAACCCTTGTCCGCGCCCTGCGCTTCCTGCGCCGAATAAATCGCGCACAAATCGCAGGCGAAAATCGGTTGCGCGCTCGCAGCTGCCAAAACCGCCACTGCCAAAAATTTTCTTTTTTTCATTTTTAAAATCAAAAGTTGTAAGAACGCAACCATGCATTCTCGAATTAAATGGAAAAAATTTGTCCGCGTGAGCAATCACGCAAAGGATGACCGTTGATTAAACGAAGGAAAGACGCGGCGGAGGTGTCAGCGGCTTTTGGAAGAAAGATTTCAGAAAAGAATTTTCTGTAGTTGGCAAAACTTCAAATCGCGATGGCGCGATTAAAACCAAATTTTCTTTCAGCAACGGAAACTCCAATTTCTGCGCTTGAAACAAAAATTCCGTTTTCTTTTCCGATTGTTTTCCCGCCGCGATTGCCTTGCATAATGGGCATGGATGTTTGCCGTCAAATGTTTTTGCTACCGCCTCGTGAAATGAATTGGAATGAAGATTGTCCGCAAGCATCGTCGTCCATGCGACCGTTTGCAGCAGCACCCAATGTGCGCCAAGCATCGCCACAAGCGAAAAGACGACAAATATTTTGCCTAAACGGACGAACACAATTCCAAAATAACAAAACAACCTGCTAATTCAAATTTATTCCTTCGCCGCCTTCGCGTTCTTCGCGCGACAATTACTTTTCAGAAATCCAAACCAGCGTTCCGCTTGGCAATAAATCGAATAGCGGAATCAAATCCTCGTCGGCCAGATGAATGCAGCCGTGCGACGACGGTTTGCCGATGGAATTTTGGTCCGCGGTGCCGTGAATGTAAATGTAACGCGCATGCGAATCCACGTTGCCGCCGCGATTGAATCCGTCTTCAAGACCTTCCAGCCACAAAATGCGTGTGGTGATTTTGGCGTCCGCAAATTCCGGCTGCGACGTGTGGCCGACGACTTTGCGCGATTTGAAAACCGTTCCCGCCCGTTCGCCCGCACCGATTTTTTCCGCGATGCGATGCAACCCCAGCGGCGTGCAATTCGAGCCTTCCGTCTGCCCGATGCCGAAACGCGAAGTGGAGCAAGAAATTTTTTTTACGAATTTGTTTTGCTCAAAAAGCGAAACAGTTTGTTCGGCGATGTTGAGGATGAGAATGAATTGCGTTGGAGCAATTCCATTTTTCTCACAAGCAGAAATAAAATCTGGATTCAATTTCATGTAAAAAAGAATCTTGTGAAATGAAAGAAAACTGGCGCGGCAAAGCAAAGTGAATCAATTCTGTCCATCACGCCGCCGTGACCTTCAATCATGTTGCCGTAATCTTTTACTCTGCGGTCGCGTTTAATGGCGGACATGACCAGTCCGCCGCAAAAGCCCATCAACGTGATTACCAATGACATTCCAGCGGATTGCAACGGCGTGAACGGCGTCGCCCACCACAAACCTGCGCCAATCAAAGTCGCCGACGCGATACCGCCAATAAATCCTTCCCACGTTTTATTCGGGCTGACGTTTGGTGCGATTTTGTGCCGTCCAAAAAGCTTTCCCCAGACGTATTGCATCACGTCGCTGATTTGTGCGACGAGCACGAAATAAAACATCAGCTTCCCATTTTGTCCGATGTAGCCGGGAATTTCCAAAGTGAGCAGCGCCGGAACATGGCTGATGCAATAAACGCAAACCATCAAGCCCCACTGAATTTTTGCCGTGCGCTCCAAAAAATTTTCGCAATCTCCGGAAATGGCGCTGCGAATTGGAATGAACAAAAATGCGTAGACCGGAATCAAAATTGAAAACAGCGCATACCACTTAATCGTAATCAAATAATATTGCAGCGGCAGGATGATGAAAAAAATCCAGAATAACGTGCGGTGGTCGCCCGCGCGCGTGGGCGTGAGTGTGATAAATTCGCGCAACGCGAGAAACGATGTCAGCGCGAATAAAACAATTGAGCCGATGCCGCCGGTGGCCATCGCCAGGCCGAAAATCGCAACCATCATCCACCATGCGCGAATACGCGCATTAAGATTTTGCACAGTCGCTTTGCCTTTTTCGCTGGTGGCGCGAAGCGAAAGAATCCAGCCAATCAGCGACGACACAACCAGCAAAACTAAAACTCCGCCGACGAGCCAAATGGTTTGTTTGTCGAGTCTGAGATTCATGATTTCTGCAGCGCTTTGACGGCGGCTTGCGCACGATTGAGAAATGTCATTTTATCTTCGCCGTTTTCCAATTTTATCGGCGCGCCAAAACTGATGCTGCCAAGCAACGGCACGGGAAGAAATTCGCCTTTCGGCAAAATGCGGTTGAGATTTTCAATCAGCACCGGAACAAATTCCACATCCGGCCGGTCTTTGGCGAGATGAAAAAGTCCGCCTTTGAACGGCGCCATTTCCGCGACCGTTTGCCGTCCGCCTTCAGGGAAAATAACCAGCGAATGACTTTTGCCGAGCGCGTTGAGCATGTCGGTCAGCGGATTGTCGTGCGGCGTCGGCTTTTTGCGCTCAATCAAAACGGCGTTGAAAATTTTATTTGCCAGATACAAACGTAATTTGCTTTTTGTCCAATAATCACGCGCGGCAACCGGTCGCGCCAGTTCGCGAATGGTTGGTGGCAGTGAAGCCCAAATCACCAATGCGTCGAGATTGCTTGTGTGATTCGCAAAATAAACGCGCTGCCGAACATCCGGCTGGCAACCAATCCATCGGGCGTTTGCGCCAGTGAGCAATTTTGCCAACGCCGCGAAAAACGATTTCATGGTTTCGATTCCATTTCGCGCGCAATTTTACAGCAACGGCGAAAAATGGTGATGACGCAGCCAATAACGATAACCACCAACGCCAGTGGAATAATTTTTGTCAGCGGAAAATAAAACGGCGCGAATGCTCCGATTAAACAAGTCGCGGTCATCAATGCCATGCGTTGTTGTTTCGCCATTGGCCCGATAAATTGTTGTCCCGCACCCATGCTTGCGCCAAGTGCGCGCGTGTAAGCGGTAATCACGGCCAGCACCGCCGCAGTCCAGCCAATTTCCCGCGTCCACGAAAATTCTGGAACGGAATACGCCGCGCCAATAAAAATAAATGCATCCGAAAAACGGTCGGGTAATTCGTTGAAAATTTCTCCGGCTTTCGTTTTGAACCCGCCCTCAATCGCCACCATGCCGTCAAACAAATTGCATAACAAACGCAATTGCATTCCACAAACGGCGAGAATCAGAAGACCGCTCCAATGCCAATCGCGTTGAGCTTGGCCGGCAAACCAAAAACAAATCCCGGCATGCGCGGCAAAAAATGTTCCGGCGACGGAAATGAAATTGGGAGAAACGCCCGCGCGCGCCAATCGGCTGGCAAT
This sequence comes from Verrucomicrobiota bacterium, assembly GCA_021323835.1. Taxonomy (GTDB): domain Bacteria; phylum Verrucomicrobiota; class Verrucomicrobiia; order Limisphaerales; family UBA11358; genus UBA11358. Next base: position 5,494 of record JAJPKI010000285.1, read on the forward strand.
TGCTTTCGCCCATTTCGTTTCGCGGGATTTCAGCGGGCGGCGAGTAATGTTCTGATTTTCCATTTTCTCTGCGCCTTTGCGCCTCTGCGTTAAAATTTACAGCGGGCTATCTTAACTTCTTCACGAGCACTTTGGAATTTCTTCCGCTCTGCTCGTATTTCTGCCGGCGTTCGGACGGCAAATCGTCGGGTGTGCCTTCGGCAAATCCGCCTTTGCTCTGAAAATACGTGAACGCCTGCGTCGAGAGCGTGAGCAATTCGCTCAAGCCCATTTCGCGCGCCTTGTTTTCGACGAATTGAATCAGCTTCTTGCCGATGCCCTGATTTTCGTGTGACGCGCTGACGTAAAGACACGCCAGCTCGCCTTTTTTCTGCTCGGGATAAACGTGCAGCGCCACGCACGCGACCGGATTTTTATCAATCTCAAAAATAAAATAATCGCCGAGCGATTTTTCAATCACCGCTCGCGTGCGTTTGACCAATTCGTCGGCTTCAACGGCTTGCTTCGTCAAAAGCTGAATCGCCCGCACGTCTTTTTTCTTCGCGGCGCGAATCTGCTGATACTCGTTCGCGTAAATCAACGTGCCGATACCGTCGTTTGAAAAAACTTCCGCGAGCAAGCCTTCGTCCACTTTGCCGTTGATGACGTGGACGCGCGGAATTCCGGCTTTGCACGCGAGCGCAGCATGTTGCGCCTTCGACAAAATTTCCGGCGCAAAGCCCGCGCTGTTCGTCTGCAACATTTTTTCCAATTCAGCCACGAGCATTTGCCGAATCAATTGGCCTTGATAAATCAATCCGTCCTGCGCCGTGATGAAAATCAGTTTTATCGCCTTGAGCGCGTCGGCGACCGCGACCGCGACGCCGTCAGAATTGACGCGATACGTTTTGCCGTCGCCGTCGAAACCGAGCGGCGGAATGACCGGCACGACGTCTTGCGCGAGCAACGTTTGCAGCAGCGCCGTGTCCACGCGCTCGACTTTGCCGGTGAATTGATGATCCACGCCACCGATGATGCCCATCGGATGCGCGATGATGACGTTTGTGCTCGCCGCGCGCAAATCGTTCGCCGAAAGACCTTCGAGAATTTCGTGCGTCAGGCGGTTCGCCGCCGTGAGCGCGAGCTTGAGCGTCGCGGCGTCGGTAATTCCCGCGCCTGCCAAATCAGACGGAGAAATTTTTTGTTCCTCGCCGAGCGCTTTGATTTGCGCCGATGCGCCGTGCACAAGCACCACGCGGATGCTCAACGAGCGCAACACCGCGACGTCCAGCAGCAGCGTCGCGAAATTTTCGTCCGTGACGATGGCGCCGTCCACCGCAAGGACGAACGTCTTCTCGCGGAATTGCGGAATGTATTGCAGGATTCCCCGCAGGTCGGTCAATTTCACAGCGCCAAATAAATAAGCGGTTTCAGCCGCGATTCAAACAAATTATTTTTCGGCCATAAATCAAATTTTCCGTTGACAACATTTAGAGATTCAGGAAGCTCTTTTTTCATGGCCGACGAATATTCCCGAACCATTGAATGCGCTTCATGTAAAAAGCAAACTCCGCGCTATCTTACAACTTGCCAGGAATGTGGTTCACCATTAGGCAAGGCGACAATGATTGAGCAAACAGTAGTTGCGGAAAGCAAACCGATTCCGTGGAAGAAAATTTTAATTGTTGGTTTTCTTGTAATAATTGTTGCCGGATTAATCCTCGAAGGATGCGATGAAAAAAATGTTCGTCAGGGAGTTTTCGATGAGCTTACTAATTACGTTGACGTAGTAAGTGTAACGATTAACGAGGATGCAACTTTGCCATATCCATCAAACCCACAATCGCCAGAACACCAAGTTAAATTTGAAGCTCAATTGAAGGATGGAACAACGATTTCAGGAATGTGTGATTACAATGCTGTCAATGGAAGCTTTGACCCAAATAATGGCGTCTTACACGGTTTCAAAACAATGCACATTGATGGAGATGGCGATTACGAAATTGGAAACAGCGGAAGTAAATATCAGTTGAAAACACAAGACGCAAATAAATGAATTTATCCGATCTTGAAGCCAAGGCGGCAGAAATTTTGGGCAATTTCATGGGCGGATTTGATGCTGGCATTTCTGACAAAATTATTTGCTGCCCGTGGCTGAACTGGCGCAAGAATCTACTTTTTGAAAGAAAATGGGACGGCATTCTTTTGATGCAAGATTGGGGAAATGAATCGCAGTCATTGGAAGATGCAATCAAAAATATCGCCAACGGCAATGGCGATTCGACTATCAAAAGTCTATGCCGCGATTCATGGAAAAGTGTAATTTGGGGAAGCAATCCGACATGGTTGGTTACAAATGCTGTGTGGGGAGTGAGAATCAAACGCAATCAAAAGAATAAAGTAAATAAATGTGGTTATTTAGGTGACGATATATATGCAAAGGCTTTCCAAATTTGGGCGGCTATTCTTGCGGATGCAGCTAAAAGAAATAAGAAGTTGAAAGTTGTATTTGCCGGAAGTTGGGCGCGATTTGATAACGATTCCCAAAATTCTATGAACCTGAAAGGTTTTTTAGAAAATTGGAAAAATTGGTGTCAGAAAGTAAATCGCAATTTACAAAAGTCAGACCTAGAATTTTTGGAAGAAATTAGTGACACGGCAACCGCTGAACTTTGTCCGCATCCTGCGACTTGGAAGCAACACAATTATTGGAATGGTCCGACGCCAAATTAGACTAGGCCGTATTCTGTTTTCGTTGGTTAAATCAACTCTTGTCCAAAGTCGTTTTCAATGCATCAAGACAACGCTCATTTTCCTGCGGCGTGCCGATGGAAATGCGAATCCATTCCGGCAATTGATAACCGCCCATCGGACGCACAATCACGCCGAGCTTTTGCATCGCTTCAAAAACTTTTTGCCCATCGCCCACGCGAACCAAAATAAAATTGGCGTGCGACGGGACAAATTCCAACTTCAATTCCCGTCGCAACGCATTATCAAAAAATTGCAGGCCGGCAAAATTATTCGCGCGCGTTTTGCGAAC
>JAJPKI010000235.1 GCA_021323835.1 Verrucomicrobiota bacterium
AAAAAAACTGTCAAGTTGAGCACCCGTCAAATGGAAATCCTTCAACTGATTGCAGAGGGATATAGCACCAAGCAAATGGGTGACATGCTATGCTTAAGCACAAAAACTGTAGAGAAGCATCGGCAAGGGCTTATGACGAAACTGGATATTCATAATGTTGCGAATTTGACCCGATATGCAGTTACCAATGGTGTCGTGCCATCAAAACTATAAACCAAAGAGCCGGTTTTTCTGACCGTATTACACCTGATAGTAACCCGGCATCACATGGGACTATCCTCCTCACATGATTAACCAAAAACTTTTCTACAAAACCAATAAACTTGGATTCATGTTGAGCGCCGCATTTCTGACCACATTGACGGGATGTGTGGGTTACGTTGACGGGCCGCGTGCCAGTGTGTCTGTGGCAGCTCCTGTGGTCGTGGTGGAAGACGACTATGTTTATTATCCCGACTATGAAATTTATTACAGCAGCAGCCGGCACCAATATTATTGGCCGGAAGGCGGCGCATGGGTCGTGCGGCCGGCGCCGCGCGGAGTTTCGGTTGATGTGCTGTTCGCCTCGCCATCCGTGAGGATGAATTTCCATGACGCGCCGGCAAACCATCATGCCGAGATTATCCGGCAGTATCCTAAACATTCAGCGCCGCCAAATCGCAATCAAGAGCAGAAAGAAAATCGCAAGGACGACCAGCGTGACGATCATCAAGACAATCACAGCCGATAACCAACAATCACATTCATTGAAAGAAATATTATGTTAGGAACTATTTTACTGGTGTTGCTCATATTGATGTTAATCGGCGCATTTCCCGCGTGGCCGCACAGCAAGAGTTGGGGCTATTATCCAAGCGGCGGACTCGGTCTGGTCGTAGTCATTCTGATTGTCCTGATTTTGTTGGGACGAATTTGAAATTCGGCATGAAGAAAATTTCATCGGGCCGGATAATTTCCGCCTTTGGGATGCTGATTTTTTCAGTGTTCCTCACGTCATGCGCTCACTTGCACAAGTCGGCTGCCACAAATTCATCCGCAGCGGACTTGTCGCGCCGAAGTCAGGCGGAGGCGGAAACCGTTGTTCTTCCTCAATCTGTTCCCGACCCGATTGAACCATTGAATCGGGTGATGTGGGGCTTCAACAAGGCGTTGATGACCGATGTCATCAAGCCGACGAGCAAGGTTTATCGGTTTGCCGTGGCAAAACCGATTCGCACAGGAATCGAAAATTTCGGCAAGAACCTCACTTATCCCGGACGATTGATTAACAATTTGCTTCAGGGAAAATGGACCGGCGCGCGCGATGAATCCTACCGGTTCGCCTGCAACACCACTGTCGGCATTGCCGGGATATTTGACCCGGCGACCAAATGGAAGATTCCGAAATCCGACGCGGATTTTGGCCAGACATTCGGTCAATGGGGTTGGAAGCCGCACTGTTTTCTAATGCTGCCGGTTTTTGGCCCGAGCAATGAACGCGATACTCTCGGCCTGGCCGCAGACACCGCTGCAAATCCGTTGCTTTATATCGCGCCTTACGATTTCAAAGCGAGCGACCCGCTGACGTGGCTCGGTCCTTATACCTATTTCAACTACGCGGTCATGTATAACAATCTTTCCGATAGCGTGGACAGTTATGTGCGGTTCAGTCAGGCCGAGATGGACCCGTATTCCGAAATTCAATATGCCTGGACTTTTGCGCGCGCGAATCGGGTGGCGAATTTTCAGGTGAAAGGAAAACAAGACCCGGCTTCGCTGGAAACTCTCGAATCGGTTTTCTTCACTTACAAGGACCCTGAATTTCCCGGACGCGGCAAGACCCGGTCGGTCTTAATTCCGGCGACGGGCAGGAAATTGAAATTTACATTTTGGTTGCAGCCGGGAGCGGCGAACGTGGTTTACATCGTTCCCGGTTTGGGCGGTCATCGGTTGGCCGAACCTTCTTTGGCGCTAGCCGAACTGGTTTATAAAAACGGCTTCTCCGCCGTGCTGGTCAGCAGCCCGTTCAACTTCGAGTTCATGGAACACGCTTCGACCGCGGCATTGCCGGCGTATTTGCCGGTGGACGGGCGGGATTTGGATGTTGCGCTGACTGAAATTGACCGTCGCTTGCACAAGTTGTATCCGGACCGTTTAGGTAACAAAGCGTTGCTGGGCTATTCCATGGGCGCATTCCAATCTTTGTTCATCGCGGCCACCGGCCCGACAAATCGTTATGACATCGTAACGGCGGCGCAGGTTCTGCGTTTTCCTGAAGGGAAACAGGGCGTGAAAGAAGTGCGAATCGCTCCCGTCACAAACCAAGTGCCGTTGATTCGTTTTGACCGTTACGTTGCTATCAGCCCGCCGGTTCGATTGATGCATGGAGTTTCCAGGCTGGACGAATTTTACCGCGCCCCGTTGGATTGGCCGGACACCAACCGGACCGACAACATCGAAAATACTTTGCTCAAAGTGGCCGCCTTAAGCCAGGGCACACTCACGCCGCAAACCGCGCTGCCCTTCGATGCCATCGAATCCAAATTTATCATCGGACTGGCCTTCCGGTTGACGTTGCGGGATATTATTTTCAGCAGCCAGCAGCGAAATAATCAAGGCGTGCTGCATCACCCGATTTCAAATTGGCGGCGCGACCCGGCGTATCAGGAAATTCTCCAATATTCCTATCAGGACTATTTTGATAAATTTGCGATTCCATATTACGCAACCCATGGCGTCGCCTCGGCGGAAGTTTTGGAAAAAGCCGACGACTTGCGAACGTATGACGCGGGTTTGCGCGCTAATTCGGACATCCGAATCATCGTCAATCAAAACGATTTTCTGCTGACGGACGAAGACTTGAATTGGTTCCACGCCACATTTGCCACGAATCAATTGACCGTCTTCCCGCAAGGCGGACATCTGGGAAATCTTGCAAACCCGACGGTGCAAAAGACCATTTTGGGAGCACTGATGGATATGAATCCTTAACAGAAAGCCGAATGCTTGGATTCTTCCTTGCGATCTGAAATTCCCGCAACCGTTGCTGAATGGATTGTAGCTTAAACGAACGATAGTTGCTTTTGCGGACATGATTCTAAAAAGCTCAAAACTGAAATGCTAATCACTCGTAACAATTTTTTACCAAGAATGCTCTTTGGTCGGCGAAAGCATTCAAGGCATTTCATTTTATTCCTACCGTTATGCTTGAAGTTACACTGTTAAGCGGCATTTTTGACAAGTTTCACTTTTGCTGCGCTGGAAATTGCAATCGCATACTCGCATATTTCGGGGGAAAATATTTGCTTCCACCTGTTTAACAGGATAATCCTTCCCCGGGAAGGTTTTTAGAAACCAGCACATTTTTATGAAATCCATCAGAAGTTTTTTTTGCGTAACGGCATTGTTCGCATGTCTTGGCCAAACTGCCTTGAGCGCTATCATCTTCACCAACATACCTTCCGTGGTCAGCAATACTTATAGCGGCTTTATCACGCTGCAAGTGACCAATATACCGACGGGCGATACAGTGGTGGTTCAGAAATTTCTGGATATCAACACCAACGGGGTCATTGATGGCAGGGATTTGCTGGTGCAACAGTTTAATTTGACGGACGGACAGGCGGGTATGGTGATTGGCAGCGTGACTAATTACAATGTGCCGGGGGATTTGAATTCAGCTACGGGCGCTATCACGACGACGCTGAATTTTAAGAACGGAGATTTTGTTCAAAACATCATCGGGAGATATTTTTATAAACTTTCCAGCCCGGTGGGACATTTTACACCGCTGACAAATACTTTCACAGTCACTAATTTTCCATTTGCGCAAAAATTCACCGGCAACGTGGTCAGCAACAGCACCGCCACGACGTTGTCCAACGCCATTGTTCTGTTGTTTCCACCTCCGCGCTCGGGACATCATGGTCCGGGTCAACCAGTGGCTGGAGCGGTGGCAAACATTGCAGGCGCTTACACTGTCATGGCGCCGGCGGGAACTTACACGTTGCTGGCTTTTAGAAGTAATTATGTCGGCAACATCAACAACGCACCGGTCGTGACTTTAGGCAGCGGGCTGACCGTCAATACGAATCTGACACTGACCAACGCCACGGGCACTATCATCGGCAAAGTAGTCGATGCCGCCAATAATACCATCGGGATACCCGGCGTTTTTATGCCGTTGATTTCAACCAACGGTTTATTGGTGAGCGCTTTTACCGATAGCAATGGTAATTTCAACGCGCAGGTCACGGCCAGCCAGTGGAATTTGGGTTCCGATGATATTGGATTTATTGTTCATGGCTATGTCGGATTTAACAACAGCAGCAGCACCAACGTGAACTCCGGCGCAAATGTCACAATTGCCTTTCCCAAAGCCACCGCGCTCTTCTACGGCAAAATCACGGACGGCTTGGGAAATCCGTTGGCAGGAATTGATATTAACGACAACGATAGCAGCAATCTATATTCGATGGACGGTTTCACAGATACGAACGGAAATTATTTTGTCGGTGCGATTGGCGGACTCGGCAGCAATGACCCATGGCAACCGGGTATTGCCAGTGATAACGCGAGCATCCCGACCAATTATATCTTTTCACAACCTGCGATGAATCAAAATGGAGGCACCAATCTCGCCGTTGGCCAGGTGGCGCAGGTGAACTTCACCGCGCTCCTGGCGACCAACACCATCAGCGGCACGCTCAAGGACAACGGCAACAACGCCATTTCAAATGTGCAGGTCTATGCCAATGCGACAATTAACGGCGCAGATTATATGCCGGAAATAGATACGGATTTTAACGGCAATTATACGCTTTTCGTGCCCAATGGCAGTTGGAGTGTCAACGTCTTTTGCGGCGGCGGACAGGACAGCCTGCCTACAAATTATATTTGTCCCAATTCAATCGCCACCACCATCAACAACAACAGTGTCGTGACCAATTTTGTCGTCCAGCAATGCAGTGGCATTTCAATTTCTCCTGTGTCGCCGTTGCCCGTCGGCGAGGTCAACGTCTTTTACATTCAATCCATTCAGGCTTTGGATTGTAACGGCAATTATAATTGGTCGCAGACCGGCGGCACTTTGCCCGGCGGCACAAGTCTCAACTCCGGCGGGTCGTCGGATGTGCTTTCAGGTTTTCCCACCAACAGCGGCACGTTCACATTTACCGTTCAAGTCACCGACGGCGGCAGCAACAGCACCAATCGTCCGTATTCCGTCGCCATCAGCAATGCAGTGCAGATTCTTACAACGACTTTGCCCGACAGCACGAACGGACTGAATTACAATCAACAGTTGCAAGCCACTGCCGGCGTGCCGTTCGGCGGTGCTTCGCCTTATAGTTGGTCGCTATCGTCCGGCAGCTTGCCGCCGAATTTGAATCTATCCACCAACGGCGTCCTTTCAGGTTTGCTCGCGACGAATGGCGCTTTCAATTTTACTGTGCAAGCGGCAGACCTTTTGGGCGGCACCGCTACCCAAGCGCTTTCACTCACTATCGTCGGCACCAACACACCGCCGCCACCGCCGGTCAACATCGCGCCAGCCGGAGGACAAGTAGTGGTGTTTTATCCGTTGTCCGGCTCCAATTATGTTTTGCAGACTACAACCAATTTGTCCACCGGCCCATGGGTGCCGGCAACCAATGGCGTGCCAGCCATCTCCTTTGTGTTCAGCAACACGTCACCGGTCCAGTTTTTCAGGCTGCATTAAATCATTCCGCAAATTTTAATTTGTAAATTTTCTGCACGAAAGATTGGAAATATTTTTCTTTAGAAAGATATCTATGAATAAATTATGACTAACTATTGACTGATTAGCCTTGAGAATTGCTAAAAGCATTGATAACGTTCAACTCAACGAATGCCTGACGTAGCAGAGGCATTTGCGTTAGAACTGGGTTCCAGTTTGGATGTTCAAATCCGACAACTGGCTCCATTTTTGGTAACCGTGCGCTCGCTATCCGCCATCCTCTTAATTTGTTGAATTTAAAACACGACGTTCGCAACATTGCGCGGCAATTCCGGATTCACGGTGAATTTTTAAATGCCGAAACTTACGGCAGCGGTCACATCAACGACACATACGTTGCGACATTTCAAAACAGCGACGTCCGGAAGCGTTATATTCTTCAGCGCATCAATCACAACATTTTCAAAAATCCGGTCGCGCTCATGGAAAATATCGAGCGCGTTACGACGCATCTGGGGAAAAAAATCGAGAGCAATCCGGACAAAATCCGCCGCGTTTTGACATTGATTCTAACGCACGATGGGAAATCGTTTTATCGCGACGAAAACGGAAATTACTGGCGCGTCTATATTTTCATCGAAAATGCGCGAACATTCGATGCCGTGGAATCGCCAAGACAGGCATTGGAAGCGGCGCGCGCGTTTGGAAATTTTCAGAAATTGCTCGCCGATTTGCCCGCGCCGCGGTTGCACGACACGATTCCCGATTTTCATCACACGCCAAAACGATTTGCAGCATTGGAAAAAACGATTGAAACTGACGCGGTAAATCGCGCGCACCTGGCAAAAGCAGAAATTGTATTTGCGTTGAAGCATAAAACAATTTGTAACGCGCTACTGGACGCAAAATTGCCCGAGCGCGTGACGCACAACGACACGAAATTCAACAACGTGATGCTCGACGACGCGACGGGTGAGGGAATTTGCGTGATTGATTTGGACACGGTGATGCCGGGGTTGGGGCTTTATGATTTTGGCGACATGGTGCGCACGACGACAAGCCCGGCGAAGGAAGACGAGCGCGATTTATCGAAAGTAGCGATGCAATTTCCGATGTTCGAAGCGTTGGCGCGCGGTTATTTGGAATCGGCAAATTTTTTGACGAAAGCGGAGAAACAATTTCTCACATTTTCCGGCAAGCTCATTACGTTTGAAATTGGCGTTCGTTTTCTCACAGATTTTCTCGCGGGAGACACATATTTCAAAGTGCATCGGGACGGGCACAATCTTGACCGTTGCCGCACGCAGTTCAAATTGGTCGAGTCCATTGAACGACAGGAAGAGCAGATGAACAAATTGGTGGAAGCAATTTCATGAAAATTTTAGTGACAGGCGGCGCGGG